>CAZGZF010000022.1:0-3273 GCA_964529995.1 uncultured Candidatus Bathyarchaeia archaeon | reverse complement strand
ACAAGGGCTTGGCGTATGCTGATTCCTGCATCGGCTATGATTGAGGAGGCGCTGGCCAGTATCCCGATGGTCCTAGGATCGTCTGCGGTTATTTCCACCACGCCCAGTCCCAAATTCTTGGCAATCTCCCTCAACGAGAGGCCGGCCGACCTTATCTGTTGAAACAATTGTGCTAGTTCCGGGTCATTGGCGATCATCTTTAGAGTCTCGATTACGGTTCGCCTGTCGACTTTGGCCACCCGTGCAACTCGTATCGTGGGGATCTCAATTTCGTTACAGAAGACTGTTCCGTTTTTAGCGCTCAAACCATTCTCTACAAGGACCCTAGCTACGGCGAGGCGTTCAGGATGATGTCTTAACCGCGTGGAGATCGAGTCCCACATACTTATCAACTGGGCGTGGAGTCGTGTACAGTTATGTTCACGTAAGATTTAAATTGTACTTAAAGGCCCATTAGGCGACCCACGCTTCGACGAGGGCTCAAATGATGAACACAAAGATCGTGCTAGATGAAAACGAAATACCGAAGCAATGGTACAACATCCTGCCGGACCTGCCGAAGCCATTTCCGCCTCCCATAAACCCTGTCACTCGAGAACCCGTTGCCCCAGAACAGCTTGCGACGCTGTTTGCGAAGGAATGTATGAGGCAGGAAGCGAGCCAAGACCGATGGATAGACATACCTGAGGAAGTGCGCGAGGTCTACAGGTCTTGGAGGCCGACCCCTCTATTCAGGGCGACGCGCCTGGAGAAGAACCTCAAAACCCCAGCAAAGATCTACTACAAGTACGAGGGCGTGAGCCCCCCAGGGAGCCACAAACCAAACACTGCCGTCGCCCAAGCCTACTACAACATGAAGGAAGGTATTCAAAGGCTAACAACGGAGACGGGTGCGGGTCAGTGGGGTTCTGCGCTAGCCTTTGCCTGCATGATGTTTGGGATGAAGTCGACCATCTACATGGTCAGGGCGAGCTACGATCAGAAGCCGTACAGGCGAAGTATGATTGAGGCCTACGGTGGCGAGATCTATCCCAGCCCCAGCAACAGGACTGAGTTTGGCAGAAAGATCCTGAAGGAGGACCCGGATAACAGCGGAAGTCTGGGAATATCCATAAGCGAGGCTGCGGAAGACGCTGCGAAGAGCGGGGACGCCAAATACACTCTCGGAAGCGTACTCAACCATGTTCTGCTTCACCAGACTGTGATAGGCTTAGAGGCAAGGAAACAGTTAGAGCTGGCTGATGAATACCCGGACATGATCTTTGGATGTATCGGCGGGGGCAGTAGCTTCTCTGGCTTGTACTGGCCTTTCTACTATGATATGGTTTCGAAGAAGGCTCGGAAGAAGATAGAGTTCACAGCCGTTGAGTCCACTGCCTGCCCGAAAGTGACTAGAGGATACTATACATACGATCACTTTGACGCTGCCAGGATGACGCCTATGGGTAAGATGCATACCATTGGCCACATGTTTGTGCCAGCACCCATTCACGCAGGTGGCCTAAGGTACCACGGAATGGCCCCAACCCTATGCCTACTCAAAGAAGAGGGAGCCATAAAGTCTAAGGCATACAACCAAGTCGAAACGTTGGAGGCTGCAGTTCAATTCACCAGGTCCGAAGGCATAATTCCAGCTCCTGAACCGTCACACGCCATCAAGGCTGTGATCGATGAAGCGCAAAGATGCAAACAGACTGGGGAAGAAAAAACAATTCTATTCCTTCTGTGCGGTCACGGCTACTTCGACATGCAAGCCTACAGCGATTATTTCTCCGGAAAGCTGGTTCCCTATGACTATCCTCAGGAGAAGGTAATGCAGTCTATGCAAGCTCTGAAGGAGCTCTACCCGTGGATAGACATTGAGCTCAAGACGAATAGATAGGAACTTTGACGCAAGTCCTCCACCAAGCAGGATTCACCCAATTTCTTAGTTGCCGAGTCCGAAGGACGAAGCTCGCTGATGAGGGCCAAGATGGGCTGCTCGTACAGCTGGAGCAAAGTTCCAACGATTCTCCGTGGCTAGATAGAGCCAGTTCAGCCGACTTATGGGGGGACGTATTTGAGGACTAGGCGCCACTGTGGTGAGACAGGACAAGGACACAGGCTTGGGTACATTGCTTCTGAGTCTGTCAATATGAGGCGAACAAGTGTTCAAATGGCAGTCGACTGTATCCCCCACCTAGAGGAAGAGGAAGTGCCAGGCCAGAGTCGCGGCTCGTCAGCGGATTTCGATGAAGAAAGGGTATCTGAGCCCCATTTCCGCCACCCTAGCACAGAAACGAAGAGCACACAGGATGTGCTGATGCTCGCTGTCGAGGAGGGTTTCTCCATCTTAGGCAAGGATGTTGCCCCAATCATATTCTACCACATCGACAATACCTTCGGTTTAAAAGCGCAGGACATCCTCAAGAAACCTGACAGCTTCGTAGAGGCCTTGGAAGCCATATTCGGCTGCGGCGCAGCAACTATAGAGAAGCTGATCATCCTGTCCATTTGCGCAAACATCGGCCTCAACCCCAAGTCCGTAACCGAGCTCACACTCTCAGACTGCCTGAAGGAAGCTGAAATCGCACTCAAGATCAAGAACGATGGAAAGAAGTAGCGCACACAATTCGGCTCGCTTAGCACTTATTGGCAAGGGGCCTGTCAAGAGAGAATTGGCTATTAGGCAAACCACTTCGCTCTAGCGTAGACTTTGTGGACTCCTCTGCTCTTTTTCTCCCCGGTCGTGAACTTCGGTCAACCTGGAATCGAGGAAGGGCAAACGTGATGGGCCCGGCCTAGGATATGTCAGGCTTCCACCTCAGGTATTCCAGAATCCTCCTACCTACAATCACTCCTCGTGAGGGATGAGTCGACGAGATCGAGTCCGACGCTAACCTTTTTCCAATTGCAGAGTAAAGAGATGGCTCTTACCAGTAGGGGAGGGCGGAGCGTCGCGGAAGATAAACGTGGAGGCCAAAGCAAAAGCCACGAACCTTCAAAGCTGCAGGACGCTATTGAGAAGAATGGGCGGAAAGCGAGTTGGATCGTTTCGTCAACTCGATACATACTTTGCTGTCCCTAAGGGACGGTTGAAGATTAGGGAGAGCGACCGTCGCGGTTCATTGCTAGTATACTACGTGAGGGAGAACATTCGAGGCCCGAAGATCAGCGATGTCTATCTTGCACCTCTGTCCGACGCTAAGGCTGTGAAGATCATATTGTCACAGGTTCTAGGCGTAGGATGCGTGGTAAAGAAGAAACGGGAAATATTCCGGCTCAGAGGCATTC
>CAZGZF010000021.1:0-11689 GCA_964529995.1 uncultured Candidatus Bathyarchaeia archaeon | reverse complement strand
GGTGTCTCATTGCCACTTCGCTACTATGAGGTTGCCGAGAGCAGCCTACGTATACTGAACCCATTCAGCCTGAGCAAGTTGCTTAAGGTCGGGGACGACGCGGCTCTTCGAACAGGCATGCGCGTACTTGACCTGGCCTGTGGCAAGGGTGAGATGCTCTGTCAATGGGCAAGGCATTTCGGAGTAAGCGGGGTCGGAGTCGATCACTCAAAGGTCTTTCTTGAGGCTGCTCGATCAAGAGCCAAAGAACTCAATGTAGATCACCTGATCGAGTTCGTAGAAGGGGACGCGGGAAAGTACATGATACAGCCGCGCTCCTATGATGTGATATGCTGCATTGGAGCCACTTGGATTCGAGGAAACTTTGATGGTACCGTACGATTCATGCGGCCGGGACTGAGGGATGAGGGACTGCTGATAGTTGGTGAAGCGTTCTGGCGTCAACTTCCGCTGCCGGAAGAGTACAAACGAACCCTAACTGATGAGGAACTCACAATGGGTTTCCGCGATCTTGTGGGCACGTTGAAACGCATCGAGGACAATGGCATGGAATTGGTCGGTATGGTTCTCGCCAACGAAGATGATTGGGACAACTACGAGACAGCACACTGGCGAAACGTGGAACAGTGGCTTAGGGAAAACCCCAAGGATCCAGATGCAAACGAATTCCGAGCAATAGTCCGAAAGAATCGGGAAAGGTACCTTCGTTGGGAGAGGAAGTACCTCGGCTGGGGTATTTTTGTCATGAAAAATCTGTAACAGGCTGCGACGGCTCGTCGGATAAGCCTCAATCGCGAGTTTCCTTCGGATAAGCTCAGATCAGCCCAAGAGTTGAGAAGATCCCCCAAGTTTCGGTTAGCTTCCTCTAATGCAGATGGAAGGGGTCACACAGCCCCCTACGTGTCTTCAGCCAATGGACAGAGTGCCTTGTAGACGCCTGATTGTACGTCTTAGCCCTCCAAAAGCATTCAGAACATGTAACCGCTGACTCTCAACCGACGTAAAGAACGTTACTCAGCTGTGAGCTTCTATATCGTAACAATGAGTCTCGGCGGGTAATAGTCAGGCATGGTCCATCTTCCCCGAGAAAAGCCAAATTCGACTTCAATGAAGTACCCATTGATGTCACCAGCCGAAGCCCATGTAGGCATGAAATCCAATCTGAACTCTTCACTTTCACCCGAACGAAGAGTCACCTGGAACCTCTGCGTGATAACATCCTTGTCAATCCAGAGTCTTACATCAACTCTGATGCGCACCACAATGTCCCCTTCGAACCTCTCGCGCGAGAGCACTGTGACATGACCAGTCACGTGCTCTCCAACCTTCGCTCGCTCAACTCTCTGATCTGAAACTGTCCAATATGCTTCCACCACGTCTAGAGAGCGAAATAGGCCGACACGAACCATGGATGTGGTTGCGCTTGCGAGCAGAAGAGCGATGAACAGGACTAACAGGAATGCTATCGGCCCTATTCCTTTCTTTGCAGTTGTTCGCCGATGCGCTAGCCAACGGTCCTTCAAGTCTTTACACGCCGCCAAATTCCAACTGAGAGTCTGATATTCATAAACGTATACGATCTTGTAGATCCCGAGCCGCAATATGAGAACGCACTAATAGGGCAGTAAGGCTTCTCACCGATATCAGCTCGCAGGGATGCGTCGCTTGAGGCTAACCGTTGGTCTATTGATTAGAGAACTGAGATCGATGGTGTACGGCCCTCATCACACGGGGTCCGCATTAAGGCAAGTCGCTAGGGCAAGGAGAAGAGATCCGTTCAGAGTTCTCATTGCCACGATACTGTCTCAAAGAACAAGAGACGAAAACACAGCTCGTGCGACTGAACAACTCTTCGCCAAATTCCCCTCAGCAAAAGCCTTAGCCAAAGCCCCGCCGAAAAATGTGGAACGCCTCATCCGTCCAGCGGGTTTCTACCACATCAAAGCCAAGAAGATCAAGGAAGTGGCGAAAGTCATACTGGAACGACACCGTGGAAAAGTGCCCAAAGAACTTGATAGTCTTCTCGAGCTCCCACTTGTCGGCAGGAAGACAGCGAACTGCGTTTTGGTGTACGGTTTTGGCGAACCTGCCATCCCTGTCGATACTCATGTTCACAGAATCTCCAACCGACTGGGCATAGTGAAGAGCAAGACCCCTGAGCAGACAGAAGACCAGCTGTCGAGTTACTTCGAGAGAGAATACTGGATAGAAGTGAATGAGCTTATGGTCAGATTCGGCAGAACCATCTGCTTACCGATCAGGCCAAGGTGCCAAGTCTGCAGACTTAGAACCTACTGCAAATGGTATGCGGAACAAAAGCTGGCGGCTCGGAATCCTGATTGAAGTATGTGAAGGACTATTTCTAGCGCTCGAATCATGAGAGGATAGCGCTAGACTTTCACGCCGACTGCTTCTGCAAGCCTTTTCAAATCTTCTTCGGTCATCCACTCTGTCTCTAGGTATTGATAGATCTCCTTGTCAGTCATTCCGAGTCTTCGCGCTTCCTTTACTGCTTGCCGGTAAGCATCTACCTCAGTGGGCCTGTCTACGTATTCCCATCTATTCTCAAACAGTTCTTTGCCCTCTAGAAACTGCTTGACGTGAACGAGCTCATGAATTATGTCCAGATAAATGTCTCTCTCGTTTCCGTTCTTAAGGTAGTGTGCACTCATCAAGATGTGTCCGTCTTGGTCGCTTACTCCCATGTATCCCCGTCGTGAAGAGTAGAACTCAACCTTGAGATTCCGCAGGATCTCCTCCGTCTTGTCGCCGAATATCTCTCTTACGGCCTGAACTTTTTCGAAGCCCTTGAAGTGGTCAGTGAAGCGGTGCAATGTTACCTTAACATCTCTGTTTATCTCGACTGGGAACATGCGCACGCTGATACATAATTCTAGAAAATAACTGTTGCGAAGACGCCCAGAGTCTTTTCCTTTACAGCAGGTCTAGCAGAACGTAGAGACCCAACCGTCCTAAACTAGAGTCTCTATCGTCCAACACTTTCTGATGGAAAATGTTCCTTCTAATCTGAATTCACATGTAATGAGTGCGCACGACTTTTCCCGTTGCCTACGATGAATTGTTCAGCGAAAATAGTAGGCAGTTCTGGCCTACTTGGCCGACGCCGCTTGAATAGACTCGTTCCTTACCTTGCAATATAGATCATATGCTTCGTCGACCATAGCGTTCTCATGAACTATGCTGCGAACAGCTCTCATCATACCTACAGGAGAATCTGATTGGAAGATGTTCCTTCCCATGTCTACTCCGACGGCTCCAGCATGAACCGCATTGTATGCAAGTTCCAGCGCCTCACGTTCTGGGATCTTCTTTCCTCCAGCTATGACCACCGGAACCGGACACCCGTTCACAACCTCTTGGAAGCCCTCACAGTAGTAGGTCTTCACGAAGTGGGCGCCAAGCTCCGCGGCTATACGGCAGGCAAGGGCAAGGTATCGAGCGTCGCGCGTCATTTCTCTTCCGACAGCAGTAACGGCCAAAACAGGTATTCCATACCGCTCTCCCATGTTCACCAGTTTTGACAGGTTGAGCAGGGTTTGCCTCTCATATTCGGAGCCCACAAATATCGACAAGGCCATTCCTGCCGCGTTGAGGCGAATAGCTTCCTCTACCGAGGTGATGATCCCTTCGTTGGATAGCTCCTTGAGTATGCTTGTACCCCCCGAAACCCTGAGGACCACCGGCACACCGCAATCTGGATCTACTGAAGTACGCAATACGCCTCGCGTGAGCATGAGACAGTCAGCGTACGGGATCAGTGGACCGATGGCCCTTCTAGGGTTCTCCAGACCAGTAGTCGGACCTTGGAAGTATCCGTGATCCACCGCCAGCATGACCGTCCGGCCGGTAGTTGGCCTTATTATCCGTGCTAGGCGATTCTTTGTTCCCCAATCCAAGGTTTCTATCTCTTCCGCTGAGAAGAAAAGGCGCAAGCTGGGCTAGTTAAGCCTAACCCCCGAAGCGAAAATCCCCGACGCTACGGTGTGATGATGATCTTTCCGCAGTCTCCTTGCAGAGCTGTCTTCACAGCAGTCTGGAAGTCTTCCAACTTGAACCTGTGCGTTATTATTGACGTTAGGTCTAGCTCACGCTTCTCCATCAACTTCAGCGCGGCTTTGGTTTCCACTTCTGTCGCGGCGTTGCTGGTTACGATGGAGACTTCGGAGTTGAATATGTCACTAATGTCATAGTCCAACCTAGTACCCTTTGGAGGAACACCGAACAGACAGACCTTCCCTCCTCTCCTGACTGCATTCAACGCTTGCACAATAGCTCCATGGCTTCCAGAAGCCACGATTGCCAAGTCAGCTCCGATTCCGGCTGTCTTCTCCTTGACCTTCATAGGAACATCATTCTTTGCTGCGTTATAGACGATTGAAGCGCCCAGCCGCTCAGCCGATTCCAGCCTAGTCAGGTTAATGTCGCTTACCAGAACCTTGCATCCACGCATAGACAACAGTCTAAGGTGAGTGAGCCCAATCGGGCCCGCGCCGACGATCAGCACGGTTTCGTTTCCAGAGACACTGCACCTGTTCAGACCTCTTATGCAGCAGGCCGTTGGCTCTATGAGGCTAGCTTCTTCGAAAGTCACACCGTTGGAAATCTTCAGGACACCACCGCGCTCAACATTCCAGGCAGGTACCCGGAAGTACTCAGCAAAGCCGCCTGGATCTAGGTTGGTGGCCCTGTAGCGAGGACACATCGTTTCACTTCCATGTCTGCAGAAGTAGCACTCGTAGCATGGCACATGATGGTGAGCAAAAACCCTGTCTCCGACCTTGAAGGCCCTGACATCCTCACCCACATCATTGACTATGCCTGAAGCCTCATGGCCAAGAACAGGTTGAGAAGCCAGGTATCGTCCTTGCATCTTCTCAATGTCTGTCCCACACAATCCGCAGGCCTTCATCTCCACCAAGATATCGCCCCTGTTCAGAGCCGGGAGAGGACTCTCCTTGACCGAGGCCTCGCCTGCAGACTCCAATACGACGTACTTCATATGGCAATCTTCCATTGAAGACCTCATGTCTCTGGCTGACGATTTAAGAAGATCTGATCAAACCCATTCGCAGTTGCGTCAAGTTGTCGCTACAAGCTAGTAGAAATTAGCGTTGCTGTTGATTCGCGGGAGCAGAAGAAAATGCACCAGCAATCTTGATATATGTACCTTAACAGAGTCGGCGCGAAGGTTTGGTCATGCCGGATTTGCCATCGCTGCTATCGACGATCGTTGCCGCTGTCGTCGTTGTTGGCGTAGCACTCTATCTAGTTTCGATGTTCAATAGGCTCCTCACTCTGCGGAACTCTAGTGAAGCGACCTTAGCTCAGATCAGGGTTGCGATGAAGAAGAGGCTGGACATGATCGGGCAGCTTGTGGAGGCAGTCAAGGGCTATGCGAAGTTTGAGCGGGAGATTTTCGAGAAGATCGCGAGCTTGAGAAGCGCGATATTCAATGTTCGCCCCGAAATGTTGAGTAACGTTCATCGCGAGTCGAGGGAAGTTCTAGGCACGGTTTTGGCAATAGCTGAGCGCTACCCTGACCTGAAGGCCTCCACGACAGTGCTGACCCTTATGGAGGCCATTAGAGGTGTTGAGGATGAAATAGCGAGACAAAGGTATACGTACAATAACATTGTTCAAGAGTTCAACATCATGCGCGAGACCTTCCCCTCAAGGTTTGTTGCTGGTGCAATGAACCTAGGTAAAATGGAGTATCTCAAGTTCGAGGAAGAGGTCGAGGCTCCTCCTGCGATCCAAGTCTAGGGAAGAGAATTTTGACCGAGAGCAGACAGGTAGTGACGCTACTGCTTCTGACGTTCGTGGTAGGTATCTCTGGACTAGCGGCGGTCAACAGCCTTCCGTTTCTTCTCGAAGGAGACGTTGCGGTCGACGAGTATGTCGCCACACTGTACGCCAACGGTACTCTTGTCGAGGATTATGTATACGACGTGAAGGTGTCTGGCCAGTACAGGATGTTGTACAGATCTTGGGATGCTTCCATGTCCAAGGGAGAGTTGAACAGACCTTACGTCCAGTTCTTGGAGGCACGCCAGTTCTCGGAAGACGCGGTAGTCTATATGAAAGATTTTCAGGGGTCAGTGTGGATAGAGGACCGTTTCAAAAGTAATCCGCAGATATTCGGATCAGTCTCTTCACTTGCAAGCCTCAACGAGGTTGGCGTCTTCAAACCTGAGAGATTCCCAGCTGGAAGGTACAAGATCCGTTACGTCTTCCTAATCCATCCCCCACTGGAATACGATGAAGACTTATGCCACCTGAACCTGCAGCTCGCGAACAAGCATCTGACATACAGAAATGTCAGGATAATCATCCAGGAGGCGGATCTCTCCTCGGCAATATACCTGCGCCCACCTGCCCTCAGAGAGTCAAGGGATGGAAGCATTGCGGTCTTCTATGGAAGCGCCGCCAAAGATGAGCCTCTCGAGGTCGAGATCCTATTCAAAAAAGAGATCCTGAGCGTCCTGAATGGTTACCCCGTAGAGGTTGACAATGTTAGAGGCTTGACGCTCCAAGCTAACATCCTCTTTTTGGCACAGTACAATGGGGCCAGGGTTCTGCGGGAAGGGGCGACGGTGCTTGCTCTTTTTACACCGTTGATAATCGCCATGTTATACCTCGCATTTGGCAGAGAGAAGAAATTTGCAGTACCGAAATATCTCAGCACAATCCCTAACAAGGATAGAAAGCCGTGGATAGTCAACCTCGTATTCAAGGGAGACGCATTCGATTTTGACGAGAACGGCTTCTACGCAACTGTTCTGGACCTACACAGAAGCGGCAAGATCAGAATAAGCAGCGAGAGGAACGGCGATGCTTTGACGATTCAGATCCTTGATGAAGCAAGCGAAGATGTCTACGAGCGACGGGCGCTCCAGTTCTTAAGAGAAATCTCAAGAAACGGTTCAGTTGATACGGGCTCCATCAAACAGTTCGCTGAGGGTCTTGCTTCCCATGACACATATCGGTCTAGGCTATCGCATCTTAGGCAAGAGATGAGCTATCTAATGAGAATAGGCGAAACCAAGATAGCCTCACAGTTCATGATAAGTGGTAGGAAAAGGATTCTCCCGGTCGCTCTGATCTCTGCGGTTCTGTTGGCGATCTCTATTTTCGCATTAGTCATTCTGCCAAGCCTCAGCTCGATCCTGACCGCATCCGTCGCAATGTCAACCATATCCGTGATCCAGTCGCTTGTGGCAGTCGCGTTTCCATCGACCCTCTTCGGTAAGTGGCTAGGCCTATCCTATAGAGAAAAACTTGAATGGGAATCGTTCAAACGTTTTCTCTCGGACCTGGCTCTCATAAGAAAGTACGCGCCGGAAGACCTCTCAATGTGGGGCGAATGGCTGGTTTATGGCACAGCTCTGGGAGTAGGCGACGCGGTGGTCAAAGCCATGAGGGAACTCAGGATCCAGCTGCCGGAGCTCAACTTCGCACCCCACATACCTCTCCTGTTCACGCCAATGGTAGCGGTTGGGTTGCCCAGCGGCAGAGGTGGCGGGATCGGTGGTGGAGGAGGAGGTTTTGGTTCAGGCGGAGGGTTCGGTGGGGGAGGAGCAGGAACGAGGTAGTCGCATGTCTCCAGACTTGCCCGAGACGGGGCGGTAGAACACTCAAACCTAGTTCTTCAGGCTGAACTCCCACTCACACCAAAGCTCCTCAGTATGCTTGTCAGGCGGACACAGTCGACATAGGACATTAGCCTGAGGATTGAGTCCCTGTACAAATGCCTTCAGGTACTCATATCTGACCTGCTTGCAGGGAAATTCCGACAGCCCTTTTTTCTTTCTCGCAAGTTGAGTCTCACAGTTTACTACCCGAAACACGCCCTTCCCTTCCTTCACCTCGATCTCCTTGTGCTTCTGGTCAAGTGACCAGCTAGTCAATTGGAGAGCCTCCATGATATCTGGTATGAGGAGACGCGACTTTCCCAAGAATCGGCTAATCTCTCGAGCCTCTATCGCTGCCATGGTCCTCCAGCAGGATCTGTCGATCTCAGTAGCAGCCTCCGTTCCAAACTTCTCTTCTATGCCTAGAAAATAGAGTCCATCGACGCGAAACATGTTTCTAATATGCACAAAGAATAGGTCGATCAATTTCTTAACTGGTAGGCTGGAAAGATATTCTCGGTCCTTATCGATGTTCAACCAATTCTTCCTCGAGAGCACAATCATTCTCAGATGAGGAATACTTGTCTTACGATGGGAGGCACTTGCGAAACGTAGAATGCCCCGGCATCTCTTCTCTCATTTGTCGTGATTGAAACGTCAGGTCGGTGAGGATTTCCCAGAAGCGAGTTGCTTTAGATCTTCTACGCCTCCCGAGTAGCCTGCGGCTATCAGCGTGTCGCCTTCCTTAATAACAACATCTGGCTTCGGCCTAAGCCAAGCGTCACCTCTCCTAACAGCTAGAACCCACATCCCTGTCTCCTCATGAATCTGTGCCTCCTGCAGGTTCCTTCCAATGAGCACCGAAGTACCTGAGACTGTCACTCTTGCCACCGTCTCTTCTGCTTCCCTAATGGCGAGGCGCAGGACTGGGTGAGGCTTCAGCCCTCTGAGGACGACATCTGCTATCTGAGCTGCCGCGTCTGCAATGTTTTCAGCAACCAAGCCGAGACGAATCAAGCCGAGATAGTCCTTTGACTGCTCGGGCGTAATGCATCTGCTCAAGACTAGCAGTTCGAACTCCGTGTGCAGATCGTCCATCCGGTTCTCCAACGCTTGGACTTCTTCTGCCAGCTCGCGACTATTCAGTAGAAGTGAGGAGTACGCAAGGTCGATCATCAGTTCGGAGGTGTCTTTCAGCTCCGCCATCTTGTCAATGAGAGGTCTAAACTGTTCTTCGTTTTGCGCCACGTCTATTCCTCCAGCTCTTGAGAGTTCCCTCAGCGACTTGCCTCAACTCCTCTATGCCTAGAGGTGCTCCACGTGCAATGAGGATGTCCCCCTTCAGAAGAGTCTCCTCGTCTCCAGGATTGATGATCCACTCTTTTCCTCGTCTGATGGCGATTATGTTCGCTCCTATCCTTGAGGCAAGCTTCAGGTCTTTACGCTTGCGCCCGACAAGGATAGAGTCCGGTCTTATCTCCACTCTGGTTAGCCGCTCTTCGACCTTTTCGAATACCTTTCGAACCAGCGGGTGAATGCCTATGTTTCGCAGAACTATTGCACTAATGTCTCCTGCTGCGTCGGAAATTTTGTCTATGGCCGAGGCCACAACGGAGACTCCGACGAGAGACTCGGCATCCTCAGCGTCTCTTGCAGCAATCATCGCGTTCATGTCTAGAAGATAGGCGAGTGAGTCCACACACCTTTCAAGTTCCAAGACTTCCTCAGCGAGTTCGCGGCTATTGAAGAGTGCTGAAGAATATGCAAGATCGATCATCAGCTCTGACATGTCCTTCATTTCTACGAGTAAGTCCCTCACGGAAATCGGCCTGTACTGAATCTTCTCAAGCTT
This sequence comes from uncultured Candidatus Bathyarchaeia archaeon, assembly GCA_964529995.1. GTDB lineage: Archaea > Thermoproteota > Bathyarchaeia > 40CM-2-53-6 > JALHTG01 > JALHTG01. The sequence goes on along the minus strand of CAZGZF010000021.1, from coordinate 2,185 downwards.
TCCCATGCGAGAGGAGAACCCCTCGGACTGGGATAGAATATTCCATAAACCTAAATATCTGTTTCTTTGAACCCGAAGAACCATAACCGACGCAGGTAGGCAGCATCGGACTGGTCGGTACGGCATACTAGCGAGATTGAGGACGTTTGACTGGTTGGCCTGAGATGACCTACGTAGCAAGCATGATCAGGAAGAGTCTCAACTCCGGGCGTCTTTCCGAGCTCGAAACAATGACTTCAGCGCTACCGAAGATCACTACGATGAGCGCCACGCCTGAAACGATTCTGCCGACGTTTGGGTTCCTGGCCTCGAAAGGAAATACGCGACCGTCACTCAATGGACGCACACGAATCATACAGCGTAGAATAGCGATCGGAAGAGTACTTCCTGGGGATTACGCAGGCGAAAGTGCCTTGCAAGCAGTGGGTTCAGGCATAGTCTTCTTCACCTGAAAACGTGGGACTGTAACTAGACACGAAGAGTGCGAAGGAACCTGGGAAGAGGGGGGACGCGGTGAAGACTCCCAGTCAATCGATGACTCATAGCATCAATACGAGAGCCTTCTTCAAAGCACTCAGGGAAACAATGATTGCGTATTCCTTCGACCTTGGTGGACTCTTTGCAGGTTTCGTATTTGCCTACCAACTAGACATCTTCCAGATGTCCCCGTGGGCCATTGCGATATATCCCGCAATTGTAAGCGCAAAGGGTGTGATAGGCGGCCTACTCAGCGGACGCCTGAGCACGGCGCTGCACATAGGTACAATATATCCAAGGTTTTCTGACAACACAAGAAGCTTCTATGCACTATACGCAGCCTTGATTGTCACAACTTTGGCAACCAGCCTGGTGATGAGCCTAGTTTCCTTACCGTTCGGTGTTCTGTTCTGGGGAATAACCCTCGCCGATCTCCCTGATATTCTGGCAACCGTCGTGGCGACCATGGCTTTGGGGCTATTCCTCACTTTTGTGACAGTGCACGTTGCATTCATCACGTTCAAGAAAGGCCTAGACCCAGATATCGTCGTATATCCCATAATGTCCACAACGGCTGACATATTCATAACGCTCTGTTACGCTCTGATACTCAACCTAGCCTTTCTCTTTGACTTCGGCAAGAGCATTGTAGTGTCTATTGGACTGGTGCACTCAGTCTTTGCGCTGTATATCATATCCCGCTATGCCCGCGACAGAGAATTTCTCAAGACGATTAAAGAATCCTTGTACACGATGATGTTCGTGGCATTCATTGTCAATGTGACTGGAACAATTCTGAAGCGAATAAGCCTGATCGTTGAGCGTAGAAAAGAAATCTACACAGTCTATCCGGCCATGATCGACATGGTTGGAGATGTCGGTTCAGTCGTCGGCAGCACAGCCACAACAAAGCTTGCTCTAGGTCTGCTGAAGCCACATCTTTCCGCCATGCGGAACCACACCACGAGTATTATCACTGCATGGACGGCCTCGATAATACTGTTCGTCAGTCTAGCAGCGCTGTCACTTCTTATGAACGGCATATTTGTATTGCACTCTTTCCTAGACTTGACTTCCACGTTGCTGGTGACGAACCTAATCGCTGTCGGTTCAATTGTTCTGGTATCTTTCGGAGTTTCAATCCTGACTTTCCAGAAGGGTCTGGACCCTGACAACTTTGTCATTCCCATTGAAAGCTCCCTTGCAGATGGCATGACATCCATTGCCTTACTCCTTGCGCTTACCTTGGCGGAATAACCGAAGGGAACACAGGCTCAACAGCTCTCGGGTACGGGCCCATACCAATCGACGAACTCTCAGGAGCTTACGGTATTATCTCACAGCTGTTGTACTTCCTGTAATTAAAGTCCTGCAACAGGACCATGCCCTTTGACATGAGATCTTGAATTCTTGGAACGGCACCCTTCAAGGCATCGACCAAATTCACCACGGTGGAGCAAACAAGGCGAAAGCCTTCCTCACCCCATAATTTTGTGACATTGGCATAGAGGCATCTTCCTCCACAAATGGAATAGATGTCGCAGCTCGTACAGGGATCACCGACGGATACTGCCCGGGACGCCAATTCACCCGGATCGATGTCTTTGATGTGGCCGAGGTAGAAGTCCTTCATCCCCGCCATTACTGGGCATGGCGTGATGTTGCCGTCTGTCTGTATGTTGAACATCGTCCAGCCTGCTCCACATCT
>CAZGZF010000020.1:0-11994 GCA_964529995.1 uncultured Candidatus Bathyarchaeia archaeon | reverse complement strand
CAGAGAAATGGGCCTCAACCCCAACACCCTCAAAAGACCTGGCATGCCACGCTGCATCAAAGAACTGCTCAGCAGAAAAGAAGCTGACGACGAGTCGCTAGGAAAGCCGTCTAATTCAGGGAATTGTCTTGGGCCAAGAACCATTCTGACATCCTCTTCGGCGCGTCGATACAGTCGATCTGTCCCCTGAATTTGATTGGCTACAAGTTGCCGCGAAAGATTTCTAGAAAAAGGACACGGGGTTGTCTGTCAGAAGGGGGCAGACAACTGCTAATTAGCTGCTGGCCTCTCTCGGAAGTTGAGACTTTGCAGGTTGGACTTGGACAAGCCAACCAGGAGAGGAGCCAGCAGGAATGTTTGATCTACTGGTTGATCTATGTAAGACTTTCCTTGTCACCCTGAATTGCCTCTTTACTCGAGCCCTATCATTCATCACGTCCTGCCTATCTGAATGGTGTTTTCTCTCGATTCTTATGTTTCTCGGCATGTTTGCAGTCATCATTGTAGGGTGCTTGATGTCACAATACTCTGACTCAGTCGCAGAGGGTGAACGGTTCGAACTTTGCAGCAAAGTGGCTACAGGAACCTACGTTGCGATGGTCCTATCTTCTACGACTCTCTTTCTCATTTCGAAGTTATCAGGCGTGAAGATTGACGTCTGGTATCCCGCAGCTCTATCTGGATTCACATTCATTTCCTCGTATTTCGTCTACAAGACTTGGGGAACGCACGACTAATACCAACGATTTGTTACTCTTCAAGAATACTTCCATCTCTGAGCAGTGGATCCCGTACTTTTCAGTCGAGAGTTGATCGCCGGCAGCGGGCACCTAAACGCTGGGATTCCGTTGATAGATTCTACTTCATGACTGGAAGTAGAATCCACATAACAGTCCCTGACAAGCCCGGTACATCGGCAAGCAACGCATGTCTTAAATACAATCCGGGGATACTTGCGTGCCATGCGCAGCTCCAACCACGGAAGATTCTGAAGGAGATACTAGAGTGACCAAGCGGATCAATGCTGCTTTCATAGTTGTGCTATTTGCACTGGGCATTGTTGCAGTTCCTGTATCCGCCCACTTCACTCTAGGTAGATTGGGGGCCAGCCCGCCCTACAGAACAGATGACTTCGATCAACACGTATTCGGAGTGGTCGCATACGTCTGGCCGGGGGCAGGTCTGTACGGCACGGTGGCTCCGGGATTCGGTGATTATCCGGGCTATCAGAGCCCCTACCCGAGCCAACATCCGCCAAACCTTCGAAGCGACTTCTACCAATTGGAGAGTTCAAACTATGCGCCCTTTGGCGCTATTCTAACCTCGACGGTAAAGGCTGGGACGCCTTTCAACAAGATGAAGGTCAGCGGGAACCCAACGATAGAGACGGCGAGCACCGATGTTCACAGGCCGTGGGTTGAAGGAGTCGTCATCGAACCCGAGCATCCAAATCGGGGCGACTTGATCTTTGCCCTTAACGCCACAGCGGGCTACACAGGTGCATTCCCCGAGGCCACGATCTGCATCCCTCCTGAGTTCACAGGGATAGATAAGAGGAAGGTAGCCTGCTCTTGGACAAACAACTACGACATGATCAGCGTGGGTCGTTCAGACATGGAGAGCATGATCGACCCGGGATGGACGAGAGTGACTATTTATGCAGATCCAGACTTTCCGATAATATTTAGCCATAGAGGAGAATGGTACTATGTCCGGATCAACGATGTGACGGCGCCAACTATAGCTGGAAGATACTTTTTCAAGATATTCATGGGTGCGTTTCCCTACAAAACTGATACCGACCCTACTTGGATACTCGACGAATGCCCACCTCAGAATTGGCCTATCCTGCTTGTGAAGGGCGAGGTTGACCCGGTCATCATAGCTGGAACGATCCGGTATGGTGGTTGGAACTCCGACCTGTACGGACTGCCAGTCACCTTGCCAGGCAGGGTCAGGGCTGTCGGCATCGCGGACGACCCGTACACCGGCAAATCAACTGGCAGACCGGTTGAAGCCAGAGCATATTTCAACCACACAGCCAATGGCCACTACGAAATCGAGGGTGTAGCTCCGGGAACCTACGACATATACGCGTCGCTTGCCGGCTATCCGGAGCTTAAGATGGCCAGCGGATTAAGAGTTCTCAGAGGCCAGTCTTTGCATCTTGACGGATACTTGAGTCCGGGCGTAGTGATCCATGGAGAAGTCTTCTCCAAATGTGGAACAGGAGAAGTCAGATGGAAATGCTCAGACTGGCGCAGACGAGACGAAGGTATGTTCTACTACTGGTTCAGCGACATGGTATGGCAAGAAGATCAGCCGATCAAGATAGAGATCTACAAATCCAAGGAAGACGCTGAAGAAGCAGCACCCGCCTCATCCTCGACGAGGGCGATATCATGGTCGCCTGCATACTTCGTCTCACCCAGCACTATTCCAGATAAACAGTTCGCGTGGCCAGGCTATGCAGATGGACCTAAGGGATTCGACCCTGATGGTGTCGGACCGAAGCAGAAGTGGCGGGTCGAAGCATCGAAGGCCAACTTTAGGTTCATGTTTGGAGACAGAGGGTTATACGGAGCACCTGCTGAGTGGACTGGGCAGATTCCGCAGACATATGCGACTTGGGTTGACGGTGTCACCCCTAGCACATATTTCGTCCGGGCCTGGACTCATGGCTATGTCCAAACGATGGCTGACGGCATGACATTCGAGCATGTCAGCTTCACCGTCGCCAAGTACGGGTGGCCTGGAGGTGTCTACGTGGTCTTCGACCTGCGCCTAGGCTCATGGATAGTCAAAGAGTTCCACCTTCACAGCATCCCAGGCACATTGGAAGACAAGGGGTTCGAGCTGCCATCGAGAGGAGTCTGGGACAGCTCCAGAACGCCAAGAGCGTACCCGGGAGGAGATTACGTGCGCTATCTGTACCTTGATGTGAAGGATGCGAAGGGCACAAGGTATGGTTGGTCAGTGCGGGAAGTGCTCTACGATGCTGGCGCAGCTGAGAGGGTAGTCGCCGTCAGAGGCCTCGTGGGGAGAATCTCCGGCGTACGGCCGGCCGACATGTACGCCTCCGCGAGGAGCTATGGCATACCGGCAGGCTCCTACACTGTCAAGGGATACGCTGCAGGATACATTGACCAGAAACCCACAACCGTTTCGATGGGACTGTGCGGGTCAGAGGTTAGATTTAGCAACCATCTTGACCGAGGTGTGATCTTCAACGTCACCGTCTATTCTGTTGACTGGCAACACCCAAGCGTCTACAAGCACTGGTCCTGGCCAGGAGAGAACATATACCTCATGCCGTACAGGGACGGCATACCGCTAGCTGGAGCCGGCCACGGATGGACAGGTCTAGACTACGACTATTCAGACCCACCGCCATTCTCCTTTGTTGAGAGATGCCACTGGGCAATGCCGATCATCATGCAGCCCGCGTGGGGTACAAAGAACTATGTGAAGGCTCAGGGCTACTATGGAGGAGAAGGAGAGAAAAGGGGCAACGACCGTCCAGGCTACTACCCGCTAGCCTTTGAGACAGGGCAGTACAGCTTCAGAGTCTTCACCTATGGCTACGTCCAGAAGAAGGCCTTCGAACTGTACGCGACCAAAGGAGCCACAGCAGACATCCCGATCAAGATTCACCAAGGAGCCAATGTGACCTTCGATATAACTTTCAAACGTGAAAGCATATTCGAGCACCTACGCTACGACAGCGCCGTGAGGATAAGGATCTTCAACGACGCAGGCAAACTCGTAGGGGAAGCACTCACATCGGACTACACAAAGATGTACGTCAATTCGCCAAAGACGAACACGGACCTCAGCTACTCCACTCAGCCGACGAGCCAGTTGGAAGCCATCAGCGACTACTCAGACGATGAGACAAGGGAGTTTCTCAACTTTTTCCCGTCGTCTACGATGAGGCTCCGAGGAACAATAGGGGGACTGCCAGACCTCTGCCTCGGTGGAGACAACGCTATTAGTGCGTTCGCATGGTCTTCGCCAGATCCGTTCTTCGACATGATTTGGACCGGCGATCCGGTGCCTGCGCCGTACGGCATAGATGCAGCGCCCAACTACAAGGGAGGCTGGTACATCGAGGTCGACATCGTCCCATGGTACAGGAACGACTTCAATGAGCAAGACAAGACACACGCAACGGTGTTCTATCCGCCTCCGCCGGGAGTGCTGACAGGTGAGTCGCCAAAGTACGTCCCAGAGAACCATTGGGGACCATACGAGCAACGGTTCAAGGTCGAGGTTCCAAGCGCACACTTAGGCGGTGAAGCCTCGGTCATCTTCGAGCTAGACCTACGCGGCCTGCTCAGCGGCAATGTCTATACATACACACACTGTGGGGACTGGCGCACAACCGGCTGGATACTTGTCCTTGTAGTAGCGGCAGACGGCAAGACATACCCATGCTACACATTCGACGGCCTCTACGAGCTATGGCTCACACCTGGAACATACGCCATACACATCATCGAGTGGACACCAGCCAAGATGGAAGGACACAAAGTCGCAACCGTACCAGCCATGCCAGTCAGCGAAGGATCACAGCTCTCAATGAACTTCTACCTAGAGCAGAGCGGAGTACCGATCCCAGAGTTCACGACAGCAGCTCTCGTTCCCGCAACAGCGATAGCAGCATCTCTGTTCATTCTACGCCGCAAGAGAAAACAATAGACAGAGGTCTCTATCCGGGACCTGAATCATCTTTTCCAAGAAGACTTGGACAACAAGATCTCATTCTCTCAAGACGAGAGTCTGTACCTAAAGGATCGACCGAGATGCTTTCATTTCATGTCTTTGGCTGCTCGGAACAGGACCCAAGAGCCTATTGGTATACTCTCATGCTGGATATCTGAGCGATGATTTCTGTCTTCAAACGGTTCTTGGCTTGCCTCGAAATTCGGACTTACGATAACTGGTGAAAGAAATCCCACTCGTTTGCACGTTCCGCCGTTGCGTCGCCGAGAGGTTCAGCCTCAAAGTTCAGAATCAAAATGCGGACTTCGGATCCCAGCGACCCAGGTATGAAGAACGCGCCGAGCTCAACTTTCGCTTGGTACACTGCAAATTGCCTTGCGATCTCAAGGGTTAGGATCTTGTTTGATTCATCCCATGATATGGATGTCCAGACATACCACGAAACATTGTGGTTCTTCATCCATCTCGCGAGCTGTTGTCGATCATGAGGAGCGTAAGTAACTCCTAAAATACCAGTCTCTGGAATATGCCACTCATTGATGAGGCGGTATGTTACAACTGGGATCGAGCAGACAATTGTCCCTCCGCGATAGTTTCTCCCGATATGGTCGGCTACGTGCCAAAATTCTGCGACATTGCTTGTGGATTCACGTACGAATGGAAAGTACAATGAGCAGGACGATAGAAGAAATACAAGAAGCAACACAGAGGCAACCTTTCTTGGAATCAAACGTACTCTTCTTGTCAACGCTACGGGTACTAACATTGACAAAAATACAAATTGAGGCATAAGGTGCCGGCCTGTGGATGTCAGGAGACCTAGATTGAGGCTTCTGACTAGTGTCACTTCAAGGATCACTATATGAACAACGAACGGCGCTGTAGCTAATAGGGCAGATCGTCTTCTTCTAAGCAGGAGAAACACAGAAAATACAAGAGCTATCGTCAAAAGAGTAAGTATCGTCCCATAAGGGCCGATAAGGGGAGTCTCCATTTGGATATTCTCACGAAACGTTTCGGTGAGAGGATAGAAGGCGTTTCCCGTAACTTGTCGAAGATGATTGGCATACAATACTACTGGGATTGACCATCCAAGGAGTTGAGGAATAGAGTTGGTCAGATCCGAGGTCGTGAGAAGCCAAATGCCCATTGCGCCCAAGGCTATGAACCCGTACTCAATTCTACACAAAGTCGCCGCGGCCAAGAATAGGCCGGAAACGAAAAATCTCCTATGCAAAATCCCAAATGTCGAAAGAGAGAGCCAAAGCACGGCGAGGTTTTCGTCGATCCCTATAGAGCTGAGATAGACTAGCAAAGGATTCAGCGCCACCAATAGTCCTGCAAGTAGAGGTGCAGACCTTCCTGTTCCGCTGGGTAGGAAAGCGGAGACAATCTTGTAGGACAATGCTGCCGTTAGTGAACTGGCTACTGAGTTTAGGACTCTATAGGGAGTCAGAGATGAAGTATTGAGAAACATCATCAAGGCAGCATTTGATAGGTGTGGAAGAGGAGCCCAGAAATACTCCTTTCCATTCAGATCCCAGAATCTTTGATGCGCGAAGCCCATCTTCAATGTGTAGTAGCTTATTTGCCAGTGGTGATAACTATCCCAGTAGTTGTCAAATGGAAGGATCAAAAGGATGAACAGAAGTCGGAGAAATATGGCTACAATGAATGGGATCCAGGCCTTGTCGCTGCTGAAAGTTTTCATAAAGTTTGCTCGAGGGGAGATCGGGTCCTACGCAAATACTTAAGGCTTTTTGGTGGGAGCGCACTATGCTGGGAGTTTTGCAAGGGAATGAATCAGAGCTACTGGGAAGGTCTAAAGGGCTCGTCGAAAGCTCTGATCGTCCTCTACTGTCCGCTGTGGTAAGCCAGCTCACGAAGGACAGAATCCCGCCCAAGTTCTCTAGAATACCCGCGATGAGAATTCCGTTGAAAGACGATGCTTGTGCCTCGTATCTCCGCCTTGTTTTCCCGAATAGAGGCTCTTAGGATACCCGTAGACGCTGGATTGTGTCGAAAGCAAGATAAGACCCTGCCGCAGAAAGCAAGGCAAACAATGTGATGTTGATCCAAACCCTGTTCAACCCGAATGAAGGGAGATCCTCAGCTCGAAGCACTTGGAACACGAAGAACTGCAGAAACCCCACGACAGACGAAACCATCAATGCAGCCAAAGTAGCAATGGCAGCGGTCTGTGTTCCATGAGACAGCTCCTTTGCCAATTGCGCCGTCATCAACGTCGACACTAGCCAAGGGATTGCGATGAAGACGACTCCGAGGACATACCACTTATAGGTCCAAAGCCACTCAATGTTCAACATGTTGCCAACATCGACTTCCGTAATATCGGAGAGACGCGACTTTAAGAGAGTCAAGCACATGCTAAGAACCTGAACAGTAGCGGAATAGAAGAGCAGTACCCACAGCAAACGACTCATTCTTGACAACCGTCCGAATTGTAGTGACACTGCAGTCTGCGCTGTCATTAGATACACCTCTTTATCTTTGTTTTCTTTTAGTTTCCGTGAAGGGAGAACAGTGAGATTCTGCATGTTCAAGCCAACTCCCGCGAATCAGATCAGCGCATACCAATCTCGGCCCGCCGTTCCATTTCGTTCTCTTACTCGTGAGAGGACAAGCCAATACAGAGATACGCATTCGAATTCCTTCATGAAGGCTGCACGTGCCCTATCCGGAAATTCGCTTCTAATCTGAACCACCGATCCTTGGACAAAGACTATTACGAACATCGCTTTTGGATGCCAAGCTTTGTATAATGGAACGGCTGCATTGACGATTCTGCGATAATATTTGGAGATCAAGAGAATTCCTGAGGTTAGATGGCTCTTGCGAATTGCGAGTCTCCACTCTGGCTTCGGAGAACGAGGTGGCGCTGAACGTTCTGTCCTTGAGCAAGCGCACTACCTTACAAGACAACACAAGGTCACTGTTTTCGGAACCTATGCTAACATGTCAAAATGTTACCCAGATTTGATGAGAGATCTAGACATTCGTCAGTTGGTAGGGGTCCCCTTTACGAAGTTTGATCTCCTTACCAATGCAGCCCTTGGCCTCTTCCTTGCTAGAAGGTTCAAGGAAAGCCTAGAGGAATACGAGATTCTTCTCTCCCACCAAGAACCCTCTCACTGGATTGCTTTTTGCTCCGGTCGCCCATACGTTGCTCAGATTCGCAGTCTTTTGACAATACTGTACCCGGGTGTTGGTGATACTCTTCCTTGGGACACAGACTATGACAGGATCGCCATTAACATGGCGGTAGACCTAGGAGCCCGTCGTTTCTTGAGCTGGTGTGACAAGAAAGCCGTAAGAAAGGCCAGCCGAGTATTAGTGCACTGCAGAAAGGCCGTCGAAGTAGTACGCGAAATATATGAAGTACAACCTGTCCAAGTGCCATATGGAATCGACTTCTCAGGATATTCTTACGCAGACCCTAAGCCTTTTTTCGCCAAATATTCCATAAGGCGGCCCGTCATCCTAATGGTCACTCGCGCTATTCCCAGCAAGAGACCGGACTTGATGATCAAGATACTTCCTAAGGTACTGACGGACCATCCAACAGCCACACTTGTCATCGCATGCGGAGAAGGTAGGTACACCGATTTCCTGCATCGGCTTGCAAGAAAGCTAGGCATGACTGGCTCCACTAGAATAATCTCGGTCTCTCCACAGGGAATTAATGCATTGTATTCCGGTGCTGATGTTGTCGCCTACCCTACGCAAGCACCCGAGATGCTAGGGAGAGTAGCGGTAGAGGCTATGTACTTTGGAATTCCTCCGGTAGTTTGGGACAATGAGTGGGGACCAGCCGAGGTCGTCAGGGACGGGGTCGGTTTTCGTGCATTGCCTTACGATACAGAGGACTTCTTGGACAAGATTCTTGCCTTGCTGAATGATAATGACATGCGGCAGCGTATGGGTGACGAGGCCAGACGATACGCAAAGCTGAGTTTCTCTTGGGATCGAGCTGGGCCAGTTCTTGAGAGAATCTTGGAAAATGCATGCTTGTAGACATGTACAGAATTAGAAGTTGATAGCTGAGTTCTTGCGAGCAATCGCAAGCATGTATCGGCCGCAACCTGAAACCTCTTCTATCACGCCCAAAGTTAGCTCGATTTTCTCGAGAACCTCCCGTTGGTGTGGAGGCAGTTCTCCGGGCGTGGATAATGCTCTGAAAGGATCGTTTAGAAGGCCTGACACAACTCCAATGCCTACGACTTTATATGGTGTATACCCCTTGATCTGCAATAAGCTTCGTAGCTCTCTTGGCTCGAGCCATTTTTCGTTCCCGCTGCCGGCCGCAGCTGTCAGTGCCCTTTGATAGTCGGCATTCTTGATGTGATGCGCAGTCTCGTAGTATCTTGTGCGCACAGAGATTGCAAGAATTCCTCCATCTCTAAGCAACTTGTAGGCTTCATCAATGATTCTAGTTGTCTCATATGGTCTACCTGGGAAGGTTTCAATGGCTATCATTACGTCAAAGTTCCCCAACTGAGAAAGTCCAGAGAATATGTCTTGTCTCCGAAAGTCCACTGCAACGTTTTCTTCCAATGCATGCTGCTGAGCACTTCTCAATGCGATTTCGTTCCTGTCAATCCCGACGACCTCAAATCCAAGCTTCGCGAGTGGAATCGCTATCCGCCCGTGCCCACAACCTACATCGAGAATGCGAGGCTTATGACTGATCTGCGCCAACCTAATCCCCTCAATAATGTGAGTCAAGTAGATTCTTGCATAGAATTGCTCTGATGTGTCTTCGTACATGTCGTACGTTGCCGCAGAAAGCCTTGCTCTAACTCGCTCCGGAAGACGTGAAGCGAGAGAGCGTACCATCCTCTTCTCATAGAGCCATGAGAGTATGTTGAGCAACCTTACCATCTTCTTCACCTTTTCTAAATGACTGCCGCCTACCGATTGCGAGTGCTAGATCACTCATAGTTATGAAGCTGACGCCTAATCTGCGAAGGGTATGAACTACTCTTTCTAGCCAACTCAGATCTCCAAATGACAGATGGCTGTCATAAGAGTGCAAGCAATAGGTGACGGGTGTCTGCTTACGTCTAGCACGACGTACAAGAATCGCAGCAAGACTGTCTGAGGCAAAGGTCGATCTCATCGTGAGCTTTGAAGTAAAAGGAAGAATGAAGCTGGAACATGGTAATTCGAGGACTCTACAATCCCCCCTGCGTGTAAGTTGAGTCCTTGAGGGGAAGTAGGGCTCTTGTGGAGCAAGAATGAATCGCCACTTCTTGTGTGGTTCTGGTCGAAGGAATAGTGTACCAGACAAAACAGAAGAATCATACACATATTGAAGTTTCTCAAGAGCGAGCAAAGTGTTGGTGTTTGCGCGGTTTTCAGGTGCCCTGAAACCCAAGGGTCTGTTACTGATAGCTCTTTCTAGGAAGCGTGTCGCTTGCTCGATTCTCCTGAGCTGCTCACCGAAAGAGTAAGTATCAAGTCGCTCGTGATGAAGGCCGTGGCAGGCTACTTCATGTCCATCGTTCTTGATCTCCTGAGGAATCCAAGGTTGCTTTTCAGCTATTTCGCCAGTTACAAAAAACGTAGCTCGACAAATAGGACGAAGAAAATCAAGCAGCTTGCTGACATCGGAGTAAATACCGTCGAAGTTGTAGACATTCATTCTTCGTTCGACATCGATAGTGAGACTGGCTCTCAATACGGCTCGCCCACGTTCCAGACTCAATTCATACATTCACCGAATTAACCATGAATTCATACACTAGATATCATGTCTGGTCTTCTTTGGTCTTGGCCAACGCATATTCTCACAGCAGACAGATGGTACCTCAGGCAACCATCAATATTAATGAGCCTTAGACACATCAATGCTTCTTGTCTGTCAACTAGGGAGTATACAGTGAAGAGGAGATGGATATGGAGAACCTTCCCTTGGAAGCCCTGAGCAGTGCGATTGAATCGAAGAGCGCCCGAATTGGAATTTTCGGCGCGGGTTATGTTGGGTTACCATTAGCTTGCGCTTTTGCTCAAGCAGGCTTTGAAACAATTGCGGAAGACAATGATCCGAAGAAGGTTCTTGCAATCAATCATGGATCGTCATATGTTGACGATGATTACGTGTCACAATACTTGCCCCGCCTTGTCGCATCGAAAGCTCTACGTGCGGAAAGCAACGCCACTCGCGTGGCTTCTCTGGTTGACTTTGCAATCATTACAGTGCCAACTCCCCTGAACGACAAGAAGGAACCTGACCTCTCCTATGTCACTCGTGTCACCGAAGATATTGCCAGAGAAATCCGCCCCTGCAAGTTTGTGATTCTGGAGAGTACGGTCTATCCTGGCACAACAGACGAGCTCTTGAAGTCGATTCTTGAAAAAAAGGGACTCAGAGCTGGCAAAGACTTTGGTTTAGCTCACTCGCCGGAGCGAATAGACTATGGTAACAAGAAGTACTCTTTCTTGGAGATTCCGAAGGTGGTGGGAGGCGTGACTCCGCTATGCACTCGAATCGCCAGTGAGCTGTATGCCAAGATCATTAGAGCCCCAATTATACGCGTATCAGACGCACGAACTGCTGAAGCCACTAAGATGCTTGAGAATACTTACAGGTATGTCAACATCGCACTTGCGAATGAACTTGCCATTCTGCATGAGAAGCTCGGAATAGACTTCTTTGAGGTGATTGCTGCAGCCTCGACAAAGCCATTTGGTTTTCAACCGTTTTACCCCGGTCTAGGGGTAGGCGGACACTGCATACCGAAGGATCCGCACTACTTGGCGTACAGGGCTCGCCAAGTCGGAGGGTCTCTGAGGTTTGTGAAGCTATCTGCGGAAATCAATGATAGCATGATTGACCACATCGTGGGAAGATTAGAGCAGTTCGTCAGGAGCCTAGGCAGATCGATACGCGGGTCCAAAGTCACCATTCTGGGTCTTGCATTCAAGCCAGATGTGTCTGACTTTCGCAGAAGCCCGTCCATCGCTTTAGCCGAACGACTGATGGGTCTTGGAATGAGAATCGTGACCTACGATCCCTTCGTGAAAAGTATACCTACGAAGGGAGGCGAGCTAACTTCCTGCGGTGATCTCAATGAGTCGGTGAGTGACAGTGAGGTCCTGATTCTTTCAACTCCTCATACTATCTTCAGACAGATCGATCTCAGAAAACTAGTCACTCGTATGCGTTCAGAGCCAATCATCGTCGACACTAGGGGCTTTTGGTCATCGACCGAATGTGAGTCTGCTGGTTTTAGATACATAGGTCTC
>CAZGZF010000019.1:0-12798 GCA_964529995.1 uncultured Candidatus Bathyarchaeia archaeon | reverse complement strand
CGGCAAGGATCTGAACGATTGAAAGCGCCACCAGCAGAAGTTCGAAAACAGGGGCGATCGTCATTCCGGCTACAAGGTAAGGGAAGCCTACGAAGCTCAAGGCTCCGAAGCGCCACCAGTGATCCCTATGCTTGTACACTGCTTGGATTCCTCCCCCATACCACCTGAGCCTCTGCCTGATGAAACCACGCAGCGTTTCGGGGGCTTCTGTGTAGACTATGGCCCTGCTCTCCTGCCTGACCACGCCCCCGGCCTTGACAAACTTCAAGGTGGCATCCATATCCTCAACAAGAGTGTCAATATCGTATCTTCCTACTTGCTGATAGACCGTTGTCCTGAAGGCTCCGATGGACCCTGGGATGCAATCAAGAATGTTAAGCAGATCGAAGGCTCTTCGCCGTAGGTTTATGCCTCTGACGTAGTCCAGGGCCTGAACCCTCGTAAGGATGTTGGCGTCTCGGTTACCAACTTTGGGGTTCCCTGAAACGGCTATTACGTTCGGATCCTCGAATTGCGAGGCAACCCACTTGAGGGCGTTCCTCTCGATAGCTCCGTCAGCGTCTATGACGACGACGATATCTCCATTAGCCGCTAGTAGGCCAGTGTTGAGAGCTGCGGCCTTTCCGCCGTTCGGTCGGTTTATGAGCTGGACTTTACCTTGAAGGGCGTAAGGCATTATCTCCTCCATCGTATGGTCCGTGCTGCCATCGTTGACAACTATCACTTGTTTATTGGGGTAGTCTGCCTCAAGAAGGGTCTCAATGATATAACCAATGGTCCTCTCCTCATTGTAGGCGGGGATTACGATAGAAATCGGCAGATGGTTGGTCAGCGACCTGCTCCGAAACTTCTCACTCACATATCGGTGAAGCCACCCCAAGGGAATGTAGCTCAACTCATTGAGAAAGACTATCGTCAACGACAGCATCAAGAAAAACCTAAGGAACTCCTCGCTAGTCGCCCACACTATGACGTGATATGCGGTGTTGCGAATCGTGCCCATAGCCAAATCCGGTAGAGTAGGTGGGGAAGAAGGCTCTTGGTCAATGATCTGTGGCCTTGGGGTGAACCGACTGAAGAGAGGGGTGACCGCTACAAAGAACACGTAGTAGAACGTGAAGGACAGGGCAAAGGAACTCACTAGGAGGGTGATACAGAGCATCCGAAAATACTTGGGCTCCCTGGGAGGACCATCAATCATTCAACATTGCCTCTGCATGAAGCATATTCTTTTCAGCTAAGACAGACATGCGCGCCTCCGCTTCTTCATGGATATATGCTTCACTTTCTCAACTAGCACTCACTCTATTGGCTGTGTCTCTTCTTCGGGTTCAACTATTTCTCCCCATTTTTCATCTTGACTTGGGTCTTCCATTTTGGCTGAAGCTTCTCTGTAGGAGGGAGAAGCCACTGGCCTCTCCATGTATCGAGCAGCAATCGAAGCCAGAACCTCATTTATGTTGTCTCCCTCAACTAGAGTAATATTGTATGGTCTGCTAAGGCGTCTAGCGTATTCCGATGCTCTTGGAACAGCAATCAGAATGGCTTCCCGGTGTGCCACATCCGTGACCTTCGCGAAAAAACCCATTATTTCGGTTTCGCTGACAGATTCATCATGCGTCCTTATGTCAAATAGCGTGTACTTCCCACCGACTTCGGCGGCTATGTCAAATGGGTGCTCAATTCCAGACTCGCCTTTCAAGAAGGCAGGAGACTCTATCTTGAATCCTTTCTTCTCGAGTAACTCCACCAGTGGCCCATATATTCCTGCTATGGACTCGATCTTTTTCCTCCTCTTCTCATTGATTCGATATTCATGCAGGATACGCAGTTGCGCGTTCTCCGGAGTCGAGACTGTTCCGCAATTCTGGCAAACGTGAGCGACCCCTGGAATACTGGAGGCTTTTCCGCAATCATTGCACCGGAAGAGTTTCCCCACTCGACGATAGTCTGTTCCTATGACCTTTAGTTCCTTTCTACATTTGGGACAAAGCAATTTTCCATCTTTGTCGAACTTAGCTTCAAAATCGACGTTTCCGCAGGAGTAATGCTCGATCATATCTCCCGTTTCTATGTGACTACGGTGACAGGACACGCATGTGTACTTATCCTTGAGTGATGAGGATCCGCATGAAGGGCAGAGAATCTCCGATGTATAGTATTCTTTTATCAAAAGTCCCTGAGCTAAGAGAGAGTCGAGTACTTCAGCAGAGTTCCCTACAGGCATCAGCTTTGTCACATCAGGATATGTGACTCTTCCCTCTTTTACAGAGGGCACTATGCTCTCCGATCCTTCAATCATCCATTTCAGAAGCAAAGCCACCCGTGAATCGAATCGCACTAGATCGTTAGTCTTGGCACTCAATATAACCAGCTGCCTTAGGAATCGGCACGTGTGCGCATACTCGCCATTTCTTCGAGTCTTCTTCTCACCGCATCTTTGATGAATTCAGGCCGACTATCGTAGCCCAGCTTCTTTGATGCTATCACTCTGTCGATCTGTTCGATTATTTCTACAGGAATGCTTACGCTGACGAACCTGTTTTGTTTCTCCGCCAGCGGATTCAACCTCCTAACATACACGTCCCGCAACGGTAAGTGGTGAAACTATTAGGTGGGTGTGTGTCACGGGCAGACAAATGCACGCCCATAACATAGACGTATTGTAAGCGTCCACCATGCACCTGTTAACCGTACAAAGCGAATTCAAGAGAACTCTGCGAGAGGCGGTTGACGAAGGACTTCTGGTGCTGGGTGAGAATGCTAGACAAGTGATCTACTATCACATTGAAAGGAGCCGCCAGGTTAAGCCTGAGCAGATTCCTGACAGGATTGAGCCGTTCCATGAAGCTTTGCGGAGTATGTTTGGTGCAGGAGCCGACGTTGTTGAGAAGCTGATCATCAAGAACCTGTACAGCACGCTGGCCTTGAAGTTCGAAGAGTATGAAGACTGGACACTAGTCGACTACGTTAACAATGCGATGATCCATATCGGTGGAGGAGGTTGAGGTGGATTGAGTGTGGGAAGTGAGTTGCTGAATAGGCTACTCTCATCAGAAGTTGGGGGACAGCCTCTCCCCTTGTTCCACAGGAATCCGGGACTCATCGACACGATAGACGGCGTAGCACGCAGGATAGGGAGAACCGCCAACACAATAGACGCAGACATGAAAGACCTGGTAAACGTAGGTCTGCTGATTCGTTTGATCCTGTCGTCTAATACTTTGAAGGCTTTCTGATGTGCGAATAGGATTGTGAGGAGCATGCCTTCGGTCTTGCTTGGGGAAGGCTTCTGCTCCGGTGGCTGACGCGTGTCGTCATCATTCATCCATCATGTCTTCGAAGACTGCGCGTTCTTCTATGCTTAGGGTGTCTCGGAATCTTTCCCATCGTTTCAGCTCTTCTTCTAGTATGATGCGGTATGAGGGGATTGTTCTACCCATCTTTGGCTTCCTCTAGACTCAGTCTTAGGGCTATGTAGGCTTGGAGGAGAGGGAACATGGTCTCCTCAGAGAGGGAGGTGTTCCCAGTGCAGTGGCCCGCTAACTCCATCCGGAGCTGAGTAGGTGGAAGAGGCTATGTCTGCCGTCTATGTTGTTACCCAATGCTTGAGCCTTCAGACGAAGAAGCCCCGGCCGGGGATTGAACCCGGGACCTGCGACTTTCCCGAGACCCTGTACGAGGTCGCCGCTCTACCACTGAGCCACCGAGGCACAATCCGCCGTTTGCTGAAGGACCGAAGCACTAAATTAAGGATTCGCTGGCATATACAATCTGTCCTATGAAGTGGTTTCGGTTGTCGGATTCTGTTGTGGAGTTAGGGGAAGATCGAGTTCGGGACCTCATAAGTAGTCGCCTAGAGAAGGACACGTCGGAGATCCTAGGTTATGGGGAGGACGCTGTGGCATTTGAGATCTCCAAGGAACAACTGCTTGTTATGCATACTGATGCTCTCGTAGCCTCCACTGACGTATTGCCAGGTATGAGCGCCTTCGATGTTGGCAGGAAGGCGGTCGTGATGAATGTGAGCGACCTCCTCGCCAAGGGTGTGAAGCCTCGCTCAGCCATCTTCGCCTGGGGTATCTCCCGCGACTTCAACACCAGTATTCTTGGAGAGATCGCTGACGGAATGAACCGAACCGCAAGAGAATGCGGTATCCACGTGACAGGCGGCGACACAGGCGAGTCTGATGATTTCTTCTTGGCCGGAACGGTCTTCGGCACTGTCGACCGTCAAAAGCTGCTAAGACGCAGCACAGTGAAGCCTGGCCAGATAGTTGCTTCAACTGGGCCGTTTGGCCTCTCAAGCGTGGCATACAGGATTCTGCTCCAAGGAGCAACAGCAACGCCCCAGGTTAGAGATACCGCCCTTGAAGCAGCCTATCGACCGAAGCTTCGATTTCCTGAAGGAAATGCAATAGCTGAAGCAGGCGTAGCCTCCGCAGGGATCGATAGCAGCGACGGTTTGGCGAGGTCCCTCCACTGGCTTGGAAGGATGAGCAGAGTCGGCTTCATCGTGGACAACCTACCGACAACGGAGGAGGTCAAACAGTTCGGTTTGATCAACAGGGTCGACTACATCAATCTTGCACTGTACGAGGGAGGAGAAGAGTACGAGCTCATATTCGCGATAAGCAAAGACAACTGGACCGCTGCTCTGGACGCGGTAGAACGAGTTGGTGGAAAGCTCTACAGGATAGGCGTCGCAACCAGTGACCCTCAGATAGTTCTAGATCTGAGGAACATGCCCAAGAGGCAGATCCAGGATCTAGGGTGGAGACACTTCAGCGAGTGGAGCCGTCCCGCCCAACCTGCGATCTGACTCGTCGGCAAATTGAACATTGTTGACCTCAGGAACCATTTGCCAAGTTGTTTTTACACTTTCTTCTATCTCTTCGGCTTAAATACGATTGGAAACGTTCTTTCTAACGGTCGTACGAATGAGCGAGGCCTACAAGCAGAGATACACCTTCGGAATGGACTTTGGCACAAGCGACTTCAAGTTTGGCTCTATCACGTCTGGAGAACGACCTGAGATTATAGAAAACAGAGGATACTTCACTGATAAGACCTCGGTCATTCAGCAGATCAGCGGGCCGTTCAAGGAAGTCATCGTGGGGAAAGATGTTCCTCTGTATCTTGAAACTCGGGAAGATCTGTCAGCACGACTAGTTTACCCGATGCGAAACGGGATAGTCGAGAAGGATGATCAGCGATGTTGGGCAGTTGTGAAAGAGCTCACACAGTTCGCGTTGGAGTCCTTCAGGCCCCCTCAGTCCGATTTCACGGGATTCTACTTGGTCGCCTCGCTCTCTTCCGTAGCCCCTCGCTACATGTACGAGAAACTGTTCGAGATATTTCGGGAAATCAGTGGTGAATTTCAATCCATAAAGGCGGCAACGATAATTCCGCAACCCCTCTCCGTCGCGATAGCACACAAGATTCCAACCTGCATCGTCATAGAATCAGGCCATGGAAACTCCCAAACATGTCCAATCTCCCGCTACCCCGTCAGGGACGCGATAGTGGCAATTAACCGAGGAGGGGGAGACGGAAACGCCCTCACAGCCGAGATCCTGAAGGACTGCGGCTACGGCGACCTAGTACGTGAGGAGTCATTCGTACGAAAGGTCAAAGAAAACATTGGATTGATACCTGCAGACTTGGACGCCGCTATACAGCTTGCCAAGAACGACCCTGAAAGGTTCAGGGCCACATACAGGGTTCCGGGAACTAGGATAACGATCGATCTCGCCGACAAGTCTTGGATGCGCTTTCTCATCGGAGAATATGTGTTCGACCCGAACCACGAGCTCTTCCAAAGCTATTTCTCCCGAGGTTTGAGAAAACCCGGAGACGTGAGATTTGGCGACACTTTTTTCAGAGGCATGCTCGACTTCGGCGACGCCATCATTGAGGCTGTTGAGCGATGCCCAGTAGAGCTTCAACCGCATCTGTACCGCCAGATCTTGCTCTCCGGCGGAAACTTCGCGTGGAACGCTCCTGCCGACATGACAGAAGCAGCCATCGACGCCGCCTCGAAGGTACGTTTGCTGCTAGAGGAGAAGGGGGTGACTGACACCACAGTGCTGATTGCGCAGAGTCCTCAGTATTCCGTCTGGCGGGGCTGCATAGTTTACGGCTACGCGGTTCCAACGGATTTCTCCTGGTCGTGGGAGAGATTTGAGGGATGGATGAACTTCTAGTGCCGGTATGAGCCGTGACTGAAAGAGAAGTAGATGCGCTCCTGATAGAGTTCTTCACTTCAAAGGGGCTGAAGCCAATTCCACTTGCAGAGATGTCGGCTCAAGGTGAGGAAAAGCCTGACCTAGCCTTCGCAGATGGAAGAACCACTACCTATCTGAAGGTCTTTGGGAAGCACGATCTCCAGCAGAGAGATGCACTACTGCAGGCGGTTCTCAGCTCAATGTCCTACGCACGGGCTGCAAACAGGGTTTATCTGGTACTTCCGAAGGTTCAGGCGACTATCGTAGATGCGGCTCCTCTTCGCGAAAGGGGCCTCGGGCTGATCGTGTATGACTCGAAACGTATTGAAGAGGTCTTGCCTTCAAGCATCTTCAACCATGATACTGCAACGGCCAGAGCGACAGGAGATTTGGAGCGGTTGACGAGTCGGATAGCGGCTCTTGAACGAACGGTTGAGACACTGCTCTCCGAACTTTCCAGAATCAAGGCCCTGAAGCTTGAGCAATTGGAACCAAGCAGAATACCATCGCGGAGCCCCATGGCAGTTGAGCTTCAGAGTTCAGAACGACTCCCATCATTCCTTCAGGACAACCCGTGGCTGGAGATCCTCTCCAGAAGGGGAAGGGAGCCTGAACACGTTGCCAGCTAGAACGACTCTCAGCCACATGTCAATCCCGATCCGATCATTCAAGGTAGTTGTAGATACGGAAGACGTATTCAACCCTGAGCTCACTCTCGAGAAATTCCAGAGGATCCATGGAGCCGACCCGGAACCGCCCCGTTTCCGAGTGGTCTCGATAGACGCTGTCACATGTCCCCAAGACAACCTTCCGGTATTGGTGACAGAGTGCGGGCTCTGCCCAGGTTTCATTCGAAGAATGGAAGGAAAGATCTCTTGCAGAAAGTCGTTGAGAGCTACTGAGCAGGCGTAACGGTTGAATTGTGAGTCTCAGGCTGATCGCTCATCTCAGCCGCTTAGGCCTCGATGATCCCGCCAATCGTGTCTACTTCAATGCCTCTCTTGCGAAGTTCTGCTATGAACGGATTGATTCCAGCACTGTCACTCGCAATGTGTCCTGTAACGATGAGGTTTCCAACGCCATTTGCCCTCAGCCTCGCCAGATCTGACTCCGATATGTGAATGTAGATCAACGTGCTTACGCCATACTTGTAGTATGCTTTAGCTACATCGTACCCGCCGTTTGTGTACG
The DNA here is from genome assembly GCA_964529995.1 of uncultured Candidatus Bathyarchaeia archaeon. Classification (GTDB taxonomy): domain Archaea; phylum Thermoproteota; class Bathyarchaeia; order 40CM-2-53-6; family JALHTG01; genus JALHTG01. The sequence continues at coordinate 5,380 of CAZGZF010000019.1, read as the reverse complement.
CTGCATGTGAGAATACGGTCTTCCCAGCCCTATTGGATAGCGCACCGTTCCTCAGCTTCACTTCAGTTTTGGCCTTCTGAAACTCAGGAATTCTTCCTATAGAGGAAATCACGTCCGCAACTGTTGCATCGGTGAAGGTTGGGGTGTCTCGGCGTATCGCATCTGTCACTCGTCTTCTCCCCAACTCGTCAAGTGGATTGTGGATGTTCATGAATGGCATCTTCAAATGTCTCGCAATCGAGGGAAGATAGTCGTAGTTGACTGAGTGCGCTTCGATTTCCAGCACGGAGATCTTCTTCTGAATAGCCTGCCTCGCCTCATTTTCCGGGACGCCAGCCTCTTTCATCTGGTCCACATGCTTCTCGAAGACCCTCCAGGCTTCGATTCTGGCTCGTCCACCTGCCGGGTGATGTGCGATCACGGCATCGTAGCCCTCATCCTTAGCGATTAGAAGCTCAGCTGGCCCGATATCGATTCCGAGCAGGATTCTTCCTATGTTGTTGCCTGCAACGTAGATCTCGCTGTCAGCCGGGATCGCCTGGAAGCCCACCATTTCGAGAGCCAACTTCATGATCTGATCTGTGTTCAAGGTCGACTCCTCGCTGAACCTCCTCTATAGCTGCGCTCACTCTGGTTTAACGATTGGCGTTCCGAGATGTTCACATTGACCCGGAAGAATCCTCGAAAGAATGAAGTATCATAACCCTACGACCTGTATTCATGGAGGATCAAACATGGGTGATTCGAAGAAACCTCGATGCTTCGTTTTGCTGACTTTCGATTTTGACGCAGAGAGTCACGAGGCCAGAGTCTGTCCCAACAAGCCGGTGAAGCTCTCAAAGGGACAGTTCGGTCCCAGAGTCGGGCTTCCAAGAGTGCTGAATCTCCTGGAGAGGTACGCGATCAAGTCCACTTTCTTTGTGCCTGGCTGGACAGCTGAGAAATATCCCGAATGTGTGAAGGAGATTGTACGGCGAGGGCATGAGGTTGCAGCCCATGGATACATGCACGAGAATCTGAGCGAACTAGAGCCCCACGAAGAGATCGACGTTTTCACAAAGTCAATCGACTCATTGACAGCAGCGGTAGGTCAGAGGCCTCTCGGCTTCAGAGCACCACAGTGGGAGTTCAGCCAGAACACAATAGCGAATTTGGTGAAGTTTGGTTTCAAGTACGACAGCAGTCTCATGAATGATGAGAAACCTTACGTAATCAGGCAAGAAGGTGAATCTTCTGGCATTGTGGAGCTCCCCGTAGAATGGTTCTTGGATGACTGGCCGATCTTTGAGATAGAACGGAGGTCGCCCAGCGAAGTCTTCAATATTTGGATTAGGGAGTTCGAAGCAGTCTACGCGGAGAATGTTCCCTACTTCATGCTAACCATGCATCCACAATGCATTGGAAGAGCGTCAAGGGCCATGATGCTGGGAACCCTCGTCGAATCAATCAGGAGAAGAGAACGGATAGTCTTCGCCAGATGTATAGATCTCGTTAGGCAGATCGAAGAGTCAGCCGGCTTGGAATAATCCAACCTCTGCCGCTTATAAGCCCGGGACGTTACCTTGCAGGAGGACTCCGCCCCCACCCTATAGTTGCATGATTGCAGCACTATTTTCTCTGCAAGTCTGAGTTGAGCCAAGGCGAAGCCTTCCGGGGACTCAAGAATTAGACCATTGATTCTTCTGCTTGGTCTGCCAGATTACTGTCTAGGAAAGAGCGCCTTGTAGGAGGCAACTCTAGTGAGGAGCTCTGTCTGCTGTTCTTCACTCATGGGTGTGAAGCGTTCCGCCGCATCGATCATCATAGTTGCGAGTCGGATATCAGATGCACTGGCGGCTGTCGTCACGTCTTGCGATAGTGTAAACCAGACTGCCTGATCAATCTCCTGTTGAGTGTCGAAAGGCTGATACCAAGTGTTATGCAGTCTTTTCTCGTCAGGCCACGGTCCCTTCGCGATCGCCTTCATCGCTATTACCCCCAACCCTCTCTCTTTGGCTAGGGCAAGCACGGGTTCGTAGTCGTTCTCAGGCTGCCTGTGTGCTCTCAGGACACAGTTGACGGGCAGTAGGACTGTGTCAAAGTCGAAGCGCTTCAGGGCCCTCATGATGCTGACCGGGTTGTGGCTTGTCATGCCAATGTGCTTGACGAGTCCCTGTTTCTTCGCATCCAGAAACGCTTGGATTGCGCCTTCTGGTCCGAGGGCTGTTTCTAGGTCCTCTGGCTTATCGAGTGCATGTAGCTGGTAGAGATCAAGGTGGTCCGTCTGTAGGCGTTCAAGACTTTTTCTTAGCTCTTCTGCGGCCTCCTTCTCAGTGCGGTTTCTCGTCTTACAGGCGAGAAAGAGGTTCTTCCGGTATTCCCTAACCCATCTACCCATTCCGATCTCTGCGTCGCCATATGTCGGAGCCACATCGATGTGATTCACTCCGTAATCCAATGCGCGCTTTATGAAGGCATCCGCATCTTTCTGGTCTGGTTTTCCCATGAATATGGCGGCGCCCAACGCGATGGCGCTACTTTTCCAGCCCGTTCGTCCAAGAGGCCTTCTTTCCATACTGCTCGCCACTCTAGATCGATCCTAAGGGGCAGAAGATGATGGATAAAGTGTATGGTCAACCAGAAGGTTCTCGATGTGGCATTGTTTCTCGTTCTGCCGGGAAACGAGACCGCATCGCTCTATCCGACTATCTTGAGGATGTCTGAAAGTGATTGGGCCGTGTAGTCTCCGGAAGAATCTGATCCGAGCAGGTTGTGGCACCAGCCCCTTCTGACCTTGATGGACTTTATGCCTGCGTTTCTGGCAGCCTCAGAGTCGTGTTCTGTGTCGCCGACTAAGATCGCTTCTCTGTCCTGAAGCTTCTTGAGCGCTCGGAAGAGTCCTTCAGGATCTGGTTTGAGTTGCGCCACATCGTTCCTTGTTACGACTGCATCGAAGTACTCAGATAGCCCATGCTTTGCGAGGATCGCCTCAGCTGCCTGTCTCGAGGTATTGGTAACTATCGCCATCCGAGTTCCCCGCTCTCTGAGCTTGTTGAGCACCGGCAGTGTGTCAAAGAACAGTGTTGATTGCTTGGCCCAGCTGAGTTCGTATCCCAGCAGGAACCTGTCCAATTCCTGTTCGAAGCTGAGTTTCTCCAGCCCACTAAGGTTTGCGCTTGCGTATCTCGTTGCTCTATTGCGCATTAGAGTGGATGTCTCAACGCCCGCAAGGACTTCCGCTGGTATCCCGAGCTCAATCAGCTTCCTGCGCGTCTGCCTTCGGAAATCGAGTATGATCTCCTCTACCATTTCCACAGTCTGCACGAGAGTTCCTTCTAGATCGAAGATGACCGCCACCATTGCCCTTGAACACCGATAATTCTCTAGGAAGTCAAACTATCTTATCATACGTGAGACTAGTGATTTGGGCTTTCGCACCTGAGAACACTTCAGGAAGCGAGAATGCCCGCCTTATCAGCAAGATGTATGGCAAGTAGAAGGTAGAACAGAGCGGTCAGGGGTATGTGAAAGGTCCTCCAATAGTTCGAGACTATTCATGTGTACCTGCCGATTGTGCCTCCTACGACTATTATTGCCATCAATATGAAGGTCAGGAAACTCAGAATCATCCCTGGTCTAGGATGTAGGACCTTGTTCATGATGTGTATGCCAGTAACGAGGAGAGATATATGCCTGGTATGCAGTGGGTGGTCAGCCAAAGCTTGATGTTCTGCGGGAACCCTCTCTTCAGACCAGAATAAGCTGCAGAGACAGCGAGTAGAACAAAGCCTGTCCAGCCTAACCAGTGCGCCATGTCTCTGGGAAACAGTCTCCATCCGCCCTCCCCTCTTCTCTCTGACGGTGGATAAGGCCGGAGGCTGCGATTTCAAAATGTGACTCGCCAAGCAAGGCAAGTAGGTTCGTTGCTGCTACCTGGTTCAAGGTTGCTTCATTGAGAGGGGGGCGTGGTACCACGCCTACTTTTGCGGCTAAATAGCCTCAACCATCGCGTATATGACCTGTTGAACTGTGAGTTCTCGTCTTGTGGCTTCGATCACAAGTCCAAGGAGAAACCTTCTGTCGTTCGGGTTTGCCTTGATGTTTCCTAGGTGCCGGGGACAGGTGGTAGAGCACAAATGAGGCAATGCGAATGAATAGGCCGCCGACAAGGACGGCAAAACCTAATTTGGCTACCTGTAGTGAATGAGCTCTTTCCTCTGAAGGGTCTCCTGAAGTCTGGCGACGGCCTTGTGGACATCTTCTTCCGTCTTCCCCCCTGTGCAGACAAGCTTTCCGCTTGTGAATAGAAGGAAAACGACTTTCGGTTCATCCATGCGGTATATCAGACCGGGAAACTGTTCGGGCTCGTACATGGTCCTCTCCAGTGAGTACATCGCCTTCTCAAGGTCTATGGTGCCCCCGAGTTCTACTGAGGCTACAATGTTCTGTATCTGAATGTTCGGCTTACTGAAGATGACGATCCCGTTCCTTCTAAGTTCATCGACAACTCTCAGTACTGCCCTCCTTGCCTGCCTTTCTGACCTAGACCCAGTACAGACCATCTTCCCAGTTTTGAAGATCAGCGCGGCCGCCTTCGGTTTCCTGAGCCTAAAGACGAGGCCGGGAAACTGCTCTGGGCGATACTCTACGCCTGAGAACGTTTGCACAATTGAGTCGAGGTCAAGGTCTTGCTGAAGAGTCGCTGACGCTACAACGTTCTGTATAGTGACAGTAGGTTGCATGTTCCTCTTCAGATGCAAGCTAGACTACTGGCGACGACGGTTAAGAGATTGTCTGTTCTTTGCCGACGAACAGAACAGTGGCGGGCCCGCGGATGCTTGGCGTAGGTTAACGACCTCAAGCTGACGGTAGTTCCTTTTCGTTTGAGATGTCTGCGTACCAGGACTCCAACTATCGATCCTTTTCTCATAGTTCAACGATAGCGACTATGTGAGTAAAGGCCGCTACGCAGAATGATGTCTCTATTCTTCTAGGGCCTCTCTCAATTGTTGTATTGCGGTTTCATCCTCTATTGTCGAGTAGTCGCCCAGAGGCTTGTTAAGGACTATTGCCTTGATGAGTCGGCGCATTATCTTGCCGCTTCGCGTCTTTGGCAATCTATCTAGGAAGTACATGTCATGAACGATGGCTATCGGACCTAAGGTTCTTCTAACTAGCTCTCTCAGGGTTTGTTTCAGCTCGTCGTTCTGTTTGTATCCATTCTTCAGTACAACGAAGGCGCAGGCGACTTCTCCCCTTAACTCGTCTGGACGCCCGATGACTGCGGCTTCTGCGACGCCTGGATGTTGAAGCAGGGCGCTTTCAATCTCAATCGTCCCAATCCTATGAGAAGCGATCTTTATGACTTCGTCGACACGGCCCAAGAACCAAATGTAACCAT
>CAZGZF010000018.1:0-14520 GCA_964529995.1 uncultured Candidatus Bathyarchaeia archaeon | reverse complement strand
CTTCTTTCCTGAGGTTTATGGGGAAAAGTGCTTCAAACCCCTCGCCGTCGGCCTCATCCTCGACCTGAGCAAGAGAATACAAGTACATGACACATCAGGACGGAGAAATTCCATCAATCAGCATAGCCGACGAGCAATCATGAAAAGGCAGGGCGCACCTTGACCTGATCTGCTACACTTCTGGTTCATAATTCATTTATAGCGCTACTCTCTCGATGTCTGAATTGATCTAACGCATAAGAATCACTGATGCCAATAGATCAATCTGGAGTCGACTATGTTCATATCAAAGAAGGCGTCACTTCACCGAGTACATCTTGAAGGAGAGAATATCGTTCTGGGACCGACACGCATTGGTGATGCGTCTATTCTCGGCAGAGGCGTCATCCTGGGATACCCGTGCAGAGCCTCACTGAAGAAACTTGACTGGTCGAGTATGAAGGACTCTGATTTGGACACCTATGACGCCATAAGCAACGGAACGAGAATCGGCGACGCCTCTATTGTCAGGCCATATACGGTGATCTATGAAAGAGTGTCCACAGGAAGTTCCTTGGAGACCGGACACAACGTGCTTATCAGGGAAGACACAACCATCGGCGACCACGTTCAAGTGGGATCTTCAACGATCATCGATGGGCGAACGTCCCTTGGGAATCGCGTCAATATCCAGTCGAAGGTATACTTGCCGCCGATGACAATCGTTGAGGAAGATGTCTTTGTGGCTCCGTGCGTCACAGTAACCAACGATCGATATCCCCCAAGTAGAAAGCTGAGTGGAGTGACATTGAGGCGTGGGGCAGTGATATGCGCCAACTCGGTTCTGATGGCGGGCATTACAGTCGGCGAAGAAGCCGTTGTAGGCGCTGGAGCCATAGTAACACGTGACGTCTTGCCTCGCACGGTTGTGATGGGTGCCCCGGCACGGCCCAGAATGACCGTCGCAGAGTATCGAATGAAGAGGCAAGACTACGAGAAGAGCTGAATCATGCGAAAATCATAAGGCGGCTTCGAGCCCTGAACTAGTCGGAAAGTGAAATTGGATGAGGTCGGGATTTGCCCATCCGTATATTCCTTCCTCAAGCAAGGACTCCAAGACGCGGATCATGAAGACGATTGGGCTGTCTAGCATTGAAGAACTCTACTCGGACGTTCCCGAAAGGGTCAGGTTGAAGAAAAAGCTCAACCTGCCAGGTCCCTTCTCTGAGCTTGAAGTCAAGAAGCACATTGAGCGGTTGCTCTCACAGAATCGTGACGCCTCAGAAATCTTGAGCTTCCTTGGAGGAGGATGCTGGAACCATTACATTCCAGCCGCAGTATCAGAGCTCTCCGCCCGGTCGGAGTTCGTCACTTCTTATACGCCTTACCAGCCAGAAGTCAGCCAAGGGATGCTTCAAGCCCTCTTTGAATATCAGAGCATGATCTGCGAACTGATGGCGATGGACTATGCGAACTCATCGCTTTATGACTGGGCCTCGGCTTTGGGAGAGGCAGCCCTGATGGCGGCCAGAGTAACTGGAAGAAGCGAGTTTCTGATTCCCCGCCACATACACCCTGACAGACGCGGGGCGCTTAAAACCTATGCCGAACCAGCGGGCGTCAAGGTCACCGAGGTCAAGAACGACAACAGGACGGGTCAGATAGACCTACTCGACTTAGAGTCCAAGATCACGAACAACTGCGCAGCGGTATACCTCGAAAACCCATCATATCTAGGCTGCCTCCAGGCGAAGGCTCACGATGTTGCAGATCTGGCACATTCAAGGGGCGCTCTATTCGTGGCAGGAGTGGAACCGACATCTCTCGGAATCCTGAAACCGCCCGGCGAGTATGAAGTCGACATAGCCATTGGAGAGGGGCAATGCCTCGGCAACCCGATGAACTACGGTGGACCGCTCCTAGGCGTATTCGCGTGCAGAGGAGAGAAGCTCCTCAGACAGATGCCTGGAAGAATCATAGGCATGACTACTACTAGAGACAAGAAGCAGACAGCCTACTGTATGGCCCTTCAAACGAGGGAGCAGCACATAAGGCGAGAGAGGGCTACCTCCAACATCTGCTCGAATGAGGCCCTCTGTGCGGTCACAGCGGCCACATATCTTGCTCTCTTGGGACCTTCAGGCATGGAAGAGCTTGGCAGGACGATCCTTTCCAAGACCTATTACGCGATCAACCAACTGAACAGGGTCAAAGGACTCAAAGTTCCCACTATGCAGGCCCAGCACTTCAAGGAGTTCACTGTGAACTTCAGCCAAACTAGACCGAAGCTCAAGGATCTGGAACCTATTCTCCTAGAGCGAGGGATACATATTGGAACTCCGCTGACCGAGAGCCTTCCCGAGCTTGGCGAGACAGCTGTATTCTGCGTTACTGAGGTCCACTCGAAGGAAGATATCGACAAGCTACGTGCATCCCTTGCGGAAATCTTGGAGGTATAGGGTTGACGTTTAAGCAAGCGAACTGGAACGAACCTTCAATCTTTGAACTCTCGAGGGAAGGAAAGGTCGGCCATGCGATTTCAAGACTAACGGAAGAAGAGAAAATCGTCCTGACAATGGCTATGAAGAGCTTCCCGAAGGAGGTCCTACGAGAAACGGCACCTAAGCTGCCAGAAGTGTCCGAGGTAGAAGTTGTTAGGCATTTCACCAGGCTTTCTCAGGAAAACTACGGCGTAGATCTTGGAACCTACCCTTTGGGGAGTTGCACGATGAAGTACAACCCAAAGATATGTGAAATCTTAGCTGGGTCGCCTAAGGTAAAATACCTACATCCACTCCAGAACGCATGTCTCACTCAGGGAATCCTGAGAATACTCTTTGAACTCTCGGAGTTCTTGGCGGAGATAACAGGGATGTCAAAGGTCTCACTTCTGCCTGCTGCTGGTGCTCAGGGCGAACTATGTGGAGCACTCATCATCCGAGCTGCTCATAGGGACCGGGGCGAGGTCGACAAAAGAACCGAGATGATTGTTCCCGACAGTTCGCATGGCACAAACCCTGCAAGCGCAGCGATGGCAGGCTTCAGGGTGATTGTGGTTCCATCAGACGACGAAGGCTGCATAGATGTTGAAGCACTAGAGAACATTGTAAGCGACAGAACGGCTGGTATGATGATAACTAACCCGAACACTCTAGGCATTTTTGAAAGAAGGATCCTTGAGGTAGCAGAAATAGTCCACGACGCTGGTGGACTTCTATATTACGACGGTGCAAACCTCAACGCCATTTTGGGCAAGACAAGACCGAAGGAGATGGGATTCGACGTCACCCACGTGAATATTCACAAGACGTTCGGAACGCCGCATGGCGGAGGAGGGCCGGGTGCAGGACCTGTCGGCGTGACCCAAGAATTGGCGAAGTTTCTCCCAGTTCCGACGATTGAGTTCGACGGGAAGAAGTACTATTTGGATTATGACAGGCCTCAGTCGATAGGGAAGGTAGGCAGCTTCTTTGGAAATGTTTCAGTTCTTCTGAGAGCCTATGCCTACGTTCTTCTGCTTGGAGCGGATGGGTTGGAGGAAGTTGCAGAAACGTCAGTTATGAACGCGAACTACCTCGCGAGAAAGGTGCTCACATCAGGCCGCTATCAGATGCCCTATGTTTCAAAGAAACCGAGGAAACACGAGATCGTGATAAGTGCGGAGAAGATCAGTACTGAAACCGGAATACGCGCACTAGACATATCCAAGAGGCTTCTTGACTTTGGTGTGCACGCTCCTACGATGTATTTTCCATTGATTGTGAAGGAGGCTATGATGATAGAGCCGACTGAAACCGAAAGCCTTGAGTCGCTTGATCGATACGCCCAGATACTTGAAGGGGTAGCTGAGGAGGCGTATCAGCAGCCAGATCTTCTGCGAGAAGCCCCTCACAACACAACTGTTGGAAGGGTCGATGACGTAGCCGCATCTCATCCTAAAACGATGTGCCTGAGTTGGAGGATGTACAAAGGAAAACAGGCGAGGTAGACTTTCAAGCGAGATTTGCTGCATTGCGCCGACAGATATTACTGCCTATATCTCGGAACAGGGCCAGACTCACGTTTGCTAGAGACTTATCCAGAGAGAACAAAGTTCAAGAATGGTTGGCTAGGCCTTTCATCGAGGAGTAAGAGCTGAGATCAGACATTGATCAATATCAGGGGATCAAGTTGAAGGTAAATGTCAGGTTTTTTGCGACTCTAAGGGAAATCGCAGGCAGGCGGGAAGAAGAGGTCGAACTGAGCAGCGGATCAACCGTAGGCGACCTCCTGAATCGCCTCGTCGAGCTGCACGGATCTCGATTTAGGGAGTACGTGATGGATGAAACGACTGGCACCTCAAGGGGTCATCTTCTCTTCCTGGTCGACGGAACAAGCATTAGCAGCCTGGAAGGATTGAAAACAAGACTCACAGAGGGTTGCGCGGTTGCGATAATGCCACCTGTGGGTGGAGGATAAGTGTCGAGCGTCAGCAACATTCAGAGATGAAATTTGGCAAGCCGCGCTTGAAAACCTACAAAGCTTGGACTTTTGAATTCGCAGATATGTGTCAAATTTTTGGAGCGCTTGGATGTGAAGGGTGTTCTGGATGGCGAGGCATGATACATGTGACTTACCCGTGAACCACGCTCTCCTATAAAGACTCATGACCTCATTTTCCTACTGCCAGATCCACCGGGAACCAACCCAAACCTCAACATGAGGGAGAACAGGCGTGACTCTGAATGTCGCCTCGCAACTCTCTTCCTTGCGGCTACCAGCGGGCAGAGTCCCTCCTAGAATAACCGTGTTGGGCTTAGGCGACCAAGGAAACAGAATTGTCGAGCAGGCAGTTGAACGAGGCCCCAGTAACACGCGTTGCATATCTATCAGTGAAGAGCGGCTCGAGCTTGGAACGATATTGGCCCACAAGGCGCTTGTCGGGAAGACGGCCGCTAGGAACCCCGAGACCCCCAACTGGTTCGACCTCGGCGAGGAGGCTACCCTGCTATCACTCCCAGAATTGTCTCCCTCATTGATTGATAGTGACCTCGTGTTCATAGCTTCATCTCTGGGACGAGAAGGCCAGCACCAAACTTCAAGCGTCCTCGCTAGAGCCGCGCGCACAGCTGGATCTCTTGTCATTGGAGCCGTTACAGCGCCATTTTGCGGCGAAATCTCAAATCTACATTTAGCCGTCCACACTCTTAATGAAATGAAAAATGCATGTGACGCGGTGGTTGTTCTGGATGCGAATAGACTTGAAGGCCTTCCCTTAGCTCACAATGAAGAAACAGTCGATGCCGCAGCAAGCTATCTTCTAGGTAAACTCATCGGTGGAATGGTGGAAACGCTCTCAACGCCGAGCCTCATAAGTATCAACTTTGCAGAGTTTGCGAGTATCATTCGGGGAAGTGGATTTGCAGTCTTGGGGATCGGCGAAGCAAACTCCCGCAATCAGGTCGAAGAGGCAGTCAAGAATGCATTCAACTGTCCTCTGCTCCGTATCGCCCACAGCGGCTTCACAGGAGCGTATCTTCATATTCGAGGGGACGCTGACCTATCCCGAGCCCAGGCCACAAGAGCGGCGGAATTCGTCACAGAAGAGCTTGACCCATCGCCTGGTTTCATACTTGGCGCCACTGTAGATCATTCATTTGCTGACCGTATCTGCGCCACATTGATGCTGACCGGTGTCAGATCGCCTCAGCTCATTAGGCCCTACAGAGAAACTTCGATCTAGACATGTGAGATAGAATAGGATCTGGCGAGAACCATCTTCAGCCCCAAGAACCTATTCTTCAGGCTTGTTGCTGAGCCGCATGGAGTTGTCCTGCCTGAACGAATCGACTCAAGGATATCTTCAACTGAGGCTGAGGACACCTCGATTAGTGTGTATGCATCTCCTATCGTTGATGGAATATGTGAATCACTTCCCGCCACCATAGACACCCCGAGAATCTTCGCGGCTTTCTCAGCCTTCATCTTAGCAAGTCTGAACGGGATTGTGCCTGAGTTCACGGTCTCTATCCCGTCGATCCGGACTTTGAGACGAAGAGGATCGACGCTCGGGCTTGAAAGATCGTACGGATGCGGAACTATAACGACAGAGTTCTGTTGACGCAGCAGCTCAATTGTGCGCTCAACTGTCAGACCTTTCGGAACTGTTTTGTCAGCACCTAGTCCAATGACGTGGCCTTCCCTTGAGCTTACTTCGATTCCTGGAATAACAAAAATCTCGCCTGATCGATAAGATGAAGGACGGTCGTGTTCTGTGACAGCGACTCCGTGAAGGCCGCGTTTCTTCACGGTTTCAGCTATCACTTCGGGATTCGTCGTGGCGTCGTCTGAACATCTCGTGTGAACATGCAGGTCGAGCTTGAGCAACATCTTGAATCAACTTTGGCCTGCAGGCGCCAAGCTCACAATGCTGAGGGCTTAAGCCTGCTAACTTGCTTCTCGATCTCAGAGTCCTCTATTCTTCTGAATAGGACCTTGGGCTGCTTGATTTCGTGACCTGGTATGACATCGAGCGAGGATGCTGAGCTCCAGTCTTGTTCATGCACTGCTCCCCTCAGGCCCAACAGCTCCCACAGAGTCTGCGCTGAGCCAGGAATGTACGGGGCAAGCAGTATGGCAAGAGATCTGACAGCGTTTGCGCTGAGGAAAAGACAGTTTGCTGCTCCCTTTCCGTTAGCCCAAGGTTGCTTCTTCTGGAAATATTGGTTGCAGTAGCTCGAGAATTCAAGAATTCTCTTGAGAGCCCTGTCAAGCTCTACAATCGCAAGTTCCTTCCCAACCTGAACGGCCGAACCGCTAATTCTGTCTCGAAACTCACTATCTAAATCATCAAACTGATCTGGTTCAGGAACTTTTCCGCGGAACCTTGACCATATGAAGGTAAGCGTCCTATGTGCGAAGTTGCCTATGTTTGCAACGAGCTCATTGTTTATTCTTCCTTGGAAGTCTCTCCAGTCGAAATTTACGTCCGTCTGGCTGTAGGGCGTAATGGCAGCAAGATAGTAGCGCAGAAAGTCAGCAGGAAAGATCTCAAGGAACTCTCTCAGGCCTACGTACCACCCGCGACTCTTCGAGAATTTCCCTCCTTGAAGCAACAGATGACCCCTAGTGGGAATGTATTCAGGCAGCTTGTATTCCCCGACGCCAATCCTCATGGCTGGAAGGAAAAGGTAGTGATGGTACACTATGTCTTTGCCGATGAAGTGGAAGATTGTCGAACTGTTCCAGAAAGCCTTTCCATCTATGCCTTTACTCCTTAGAAGTTTCAATGCGCTAGATATGTAGCAGAGATGGTTGTCAAACCATCCGTACAGGACTTTGCCTTTTGCCCTGTCGAGTGGTATGGGAACGCCCCACTCTATGTCTCTGGTTATATCCCAGTCCTGAAGCCCCTCGCCGACCCAGTTGAGCACATAGTTCTTGACTTCCGGTTGAAGAGTGTGACTGACTTGCAGCCACTTTCGCAGAGGCTCTGAGAAATCCGACAATTTCAGGAAGAAATGCTCGCTAGTTCTGTTCTCAGGTGTTGAGCCGCAGATAGCGCAGTGCGGGTCTTTGATCTCGCCCGGCTGGAATGCTTTCCCGCACCGCTCGCAACTATCTGAGTACTGCTCGACAGTTCCACAGTGTGGGCAGGTGCCCTTCACATATCGATCTGGGAGGAACTTCCGACATCGAGGGCAGTAAGGCTGGAGAACCTCATGTTCATGGATGTGACCCTTCTCGTACAGCTTCCTGAAGAAGTATTGAGTTAGCTCCAAGTTCTCCTTTGAGCTCGTCCTGTCAAATATGTCGAAGTTTATGGCTAGGTCCTTGAAGTCTTGAAGATCGCGTTTGTTCCAGTACGCAACGAACTCATCAGGCGCCTTCTCTTCTTGCTCAGCCGCAATGAGTATCGGGGTCCCGTAGTCGTCGGTTGCGCAGACGAAGACCACTTCGGCCTTGTTGAACCTACAGAACCTTACGAAGATGTCTGCCGGAAGATAGGTGGAGGTCACATGGCCGAGATGTATTTCGCCGTTCGCATAGGGCAGAGCGCAGGTTACGACGATTCTGTTTGGGGTGTAACCTGTCGCAAGAGCTGAGCTTGCTGAAGTGCCCGATGGAGTATCTAGAACGAATCCCTCCATAACCTTGCCCTCATGATCCATTCTCATCTTGATTAATCTTTCTCAACATGTGTGTGCGAATCGAGCCTTGTCATGAGGTTACTCTGCATCTTGAGGCAAGGACGCTTGTTCTTGCGGGATTCAAGAATCGTACGCCGTAAGCTTAGACTTGCCGTTCGACTAACAGAGGAACATATCATGAACGACTTGTCTCCTACATGCGTTGAGGCTGAATGTGACCTGGCTGCCTCGAACTTCTCGAAAAGGCGTTTAATAGGCAACCATCATCTTATCGTACTGTAGCGGGTCTTGGGAAGATGAGCAGAGAATACCAGAAGCTACTTGACAGAGCTCTGGAGAAGATTCCGAAGAGGGAGCACACTGGTGAACGTTTCGAACCGCCGAGACCCGAAGTCAGAAGTACAAAGACAAGGACTTGGATAGGAAACTTCAAGGAGATCTGCGACTACCTCAACCGAGATCCGCATCACATCCTGAAGTTTCTGACCAGGGAACTGGCCACCGCAGCGACGTTTGAGGGGTCGCGAGCCATATTCAAGGGAAGATTCGACGCAGAAACGATTCGACACCTCATAGAAATATACATTGGTCGATATGTAATATGTCCGACATGTGGCAGACCTGACACCAAAATAGTGAAGGAAGCTAGATTCCTGTTTCTGGACTGCGAGGCGTGTGGCGCACGATCCTCGATTCTTCCGAGATGACAAAGGTGGAGAGGGCTTGGGGCAGGTCTACGTCAGGATCTTCAGAGACAAGAGATACGTTATGGTCGCTGCCTGCGACAGGAATGTCTTGGGGAGGACTCTTCGGGAAGGAAGGGTCAAACTCGAAGTCGCTGACCGATTCTATGGTGGAGATCTCTGCAGCGTGGAGGAGACGATGCAAGCCCTAGAGGTAGCTGATGTTGGAAACCTAGTAGGCGGAGAAGTGATCAAGGCTGCAGTTCAGAGAGGACTGGTTGATCCTGCTGCGATAATGAAGATCGGCGGTGTGCCTCATGTCCAAATCGTCAGGATCGGTCGACTTCACTAATTGATGACTTTGTCAGAATACACTTAATAGCTAGCCGTTTTCATTAGGGGCGAAAAAGTGTAGAAGGCACTTCAGAGTGGGAAAGAAGAAAGTACTCAGCGAAGGAGAGCTCAGAGAAATGGTTCTCCCAGCGCCGGATCAGGTGCTTGGCATAGTCAGTCAAATGCTGGGCTATGATAGGCTGATGGTCAAGTGTGCAGATGGATATGAAAGAGTCTGCCGTATCCGGGGAAAGATGAAGCGAAGGGTATGGATCAAGGCAGGCGATGTGGTCCTTGTGGGTCCTTGGGATTTTCAACACGAAACGCGAGGCGACATCCTTTGGAGATACACGGAAAGTCAGGCCAACTGGCTCAGAAGCAACAAGTATCTGAGCATAGGCTAGGGAAGAGGGGAAAGTGGCATCTGAGGCGCTTGAGAAACGGCTTCGACTCAGGGAGAAAAGGTATGAAGTCGAACAGCTTCTGAAGGAGAAGAGGAGCGAAGAGTTCGAAGCCCTAGAGGAAGTTTTTGACAAGCCCACTCTGATGCTGATCTACCGAATGTTAAGCACTGGACTTTTGTCGCGCCTTCACGGATGTATTGAGGCAGGAAAAGAATCGAGAATCTATTTGGGAAAGAACTCTAGGGGAAAAGATGTTGCTGTTAAGATCTACCTGAAGGCGACGTCGGAGTTTCGCAAGGGTCGACAGATCTATTTGGAAGGGGATCCGAGGTTCCAAAAATCAAGGAAAGGCACGCGTTCACTGATAGACCTATGGGCTCGGAAAGAGTTCAAGAATTTGCATGCTGCCTACTCGGCGGGAGTAAGCGTCCCCAAGCCGATCCTCGTGAGGGGAAACGTCCTCGTAATGGAATTCATCGGCGATAAAGGCGCGCCTGCACCACTCCTGAAGGATTTACACCCCGAAAATATCAGTGCGTTCTACAAGGAATTGCTGAAGAATGTCAAATTGCTCTACAGGAAAGCGGGTCTTGTTCACGGCGACTTGAGCGAGTATAACGTGATGGTGTGGAAGAGGAGACCTGTAATATTCGATCTGTCGCAGGCAGTCTCGTTGGAGCATCCAATGTCAGATGTGTTTCTGAAACGTGACCTAGAGAATCTGAATAAGCACTTTCTGAAATACGGCGTCAACGTCAAGCCGGTTGAAGAGCTTCACGGTTGGGTGACTGTGACAAATGCAGACTAAAGTCACATGTATGATTCCGAGAGACAGAGTGGGCGTACTCATTGGGTCCAATGGAGAGGTAAAGAGCAGAATCGAACGAACGCTAGGAGTACAGCTGTTAATCTCAGGCGAGACTGGGATTGTGGAGATATCGCCCAGATCTGGAAACACAGATCCCTCTTCACTTCTTAGAGCAAGAGATGTGGCTACAGCTATTGGGAGGGGGTTCTCCCCCGAAAAGGCCTGTCTACTATTTGACGAAGACACAGTTTTTGATTTGATCGATCTGAGAGAACTCTATGGCAGAAATGATAGCGACATCAGAAGAGTCAAGGGCCGGATCATAGGACAGGGGGGAAAGACGCGAAGGACAGTGGAAGAAATGACCAAGACCAGTCTCTCTGTATACGGCGACACGATTGCGATAGTCGGAGGCTACGAGGAAGTCTCAACCGCTAGAGAAGCTGTAGACATGATCTTGAAAGGAAGACAGCACGCCACCGTCTACAGGTTTCTACGAGACAGACGCCGCGAGAAGAAGAGAAGGCAAGCGATCGAGTTATGGGAAAAGGCCCCGCCAAAGTGATGAGGTCAGCTATTAGGAGAAATCTGTTCACGATTTCACATCCAACCGTTTCTCCGCCGCAAAAACGAGCCATGTTAGATTGGTCCAAAGCAATCGGGGCGCACAGGCAACATGAAATTTGATAGCTCACCGTCATTCACGTTGATCATAGTAGCAGAGAGAATGACTCTGGAAAGGATTCGTTGGTAAAATTGACTGAGGTTTTCGAGGAAATTAGTCCGGCGGACTTCTTTTATAGGAACCGGGACATTGCCGGGTTCACAAACCCTTCTCGGGCCATATACTCAACGATCCGCGAGCTAGTCGAGAACTCCTTGGACGCATGCGAGACCTACAGCCATTCCCCAGACATCTACGTCCGCATCTCTCAAGTCTCAGACTCAGGCGAAGGCCCTGGAATCTATAACGTCAGGGTTCAAGACAATGGATGTGGGGTTCCGTCGGACATGATTCCAATGGCGTTCGGACAGGTCCTCTTCGGGTCGAAATACAAGCTCAGACAGACAAGAGGGACCTTTGGCTTGGGAGGCAAGATGGCTATTCTCTATGGACAGATCACGACACACAGACCAGTCAAGATCATCTCGAGCACAGGGCGGACAAAGATCCATGAGTACGAAATAACAATGGACATTCAGCACAATAAGCCCATCATACTGAAGCGCAGAAGGCATCCGAACCCTGACAGATGGCACGGTACGATTGTGGAATTCCAGACGGAGGCTGACTACACTCGTGCAATGTCAAAGATCCTCGAGTATATGAAGCAGACAGCGATAGTGGCACCCTATGCCAACCTCACACTTGTCGATCCTAAGGGCCGACTTTACAGGTTCATCAGAGCCACAACCAAGATGCCAAAGCCGCCAAAGGAAACCACTCCTCACCCGCACGGTATTGATGTGGAAGCGCTGAAGAGAATCCTACAAGCTACTACCACGCGTACAATGAAGGAGTTCATGAAGACGCATTTCCAACGAGTCGGAGATACTATCGCAAGAAAGTTCTTGGACAACGCAGGCGTGAGTCACAAGAAGAATCCAAAGAGGCTTGAGCCAAGCGAAATCGTGAGAGTCGTGACAGCGATGAAGAATTTTGAGGGATTCTTAGCGCCCGACAGCACTTGCCTCAGCCCTCTAGGGGAGGAGCTGCTTGAAGCTGGAATAGAGAAGGAATTTGCCCCAGAATTCGTTACCGTTCATCAGAGAAAACCGGCCGCCTATTCAGGCTTCCCCTTCGTCGTCGAGGTCGGCATAGCCTACGGCGGACAGATACAGAATGCCGGAAGCGTGGCATTATACAGATTTGCAAACAAGATCCCGCTGCTTTTCGATGAGGCCAGCGACGTTTCATGGAAAGTGGTCAATTCACTGGTCGACTGGAGGCATTACAAAGTTCCTCCAGGCGCTCCCATCGCCGTGTTTGTGCATCTCTGCTCCACGAAGATTCCGTACAAGACAGTTGGCAAGGAGTTCATCGCCGACCGACCTGACGTCGAACGAGAGATACTGAACGCCGTGAGGGAAGCTGCTAGGAGGCTATCCATCTTCCTTTCCAAGAAACAGCATTTCGAGAGAGAAAAGAAGAGACTTGACATTTTCGGAAAATACTTGCCGAAAATCGCTTCATTCTCCGCTAGGCTTGCGGGAAGAAGAGATGTTCCCGATACAAAACAGCTTCTAAGGAGTGTGATGAAGTATGGTCCGGAAGGCGAAGGCGCGTAAGACTTCTAAAGGTGTCGTGAAGCAGAGGAAAGAAAGAGTTCTTGGCAGCTTAGGAAATTTGGGAACCGGCATTTGCCAGCAGATCGATCGGAAGGAGTTCCCTTGGATAGAGATGCCGGTCAGGTCGATACAAAACATCTTCTACGACGCTGAGACGCGACAATACGTCCTGGGAAATCGGCAGGTCAGAAGAAGTGCGAGAAATGTCAGGCACATAAGGCCTTTCACTCAACTCGTCTGGACAGCCTCATTCGTCGATGAGCTTTCTAAACAGGCAAGAACCAGCACCTTGAGAGACGTCTTCTACTCTGCTCAAGCATATGAGATGGATTTCATAGACCAGGCAGAGAGCGACAACATAATCACAGATTTGGAGACAGTTCTGGGTGCAGCAAGAGAGGATTTCAATGTATTCCCTGAAGAAAGATCAGCGATATTTGGAGATCTCACAATCGAGTACACGGTCCCGGGGTACGAAGGAAGGAGACTGAACCTTGCGAGCCATCCTGACGGCATGATGATAGGCCCTGCTTTGACAAACGCCGAGTTCGTCGACTGCAAGGCGGACAAGATTATCGCCATAGAAAAAGGCGCATTGTTCACCAGATTTGTCGAAGAAAAAGTCCACGACAAGTACAAGGCGATTCTAGTTCAGACTGCAGGTCAAGCCCCGAGGGCTACCAGAGCGCTGATCAGGAGGCTGAACCGGGAACTCAAGCTTCCAGTGCTGATATTGACGGACGGAGACCCGTGGGGCATGCACATTGCCATGGTGATAATCTCAGGATCAGCTAACGCTGCACACATCAGGGAGCTTAATACGCCAGACGCGAAGTGGGGGGGAGTCTGGGCTAGTGACATAGTGGAGTACAAGCTTCCCAGCGACAGACTTACTGACCTTGACATCAAGAGGCTCTACGAACTCAGAAAGGACCCGAGGTATGAAGGTAAGCTCTGGAAGAAGGAGATCGAAACCTTTCTACGCATAAGGAAGAAGGCGGAACAAGAAGCCTTCAGCCGTTATGGCTTAACGTATATCGTGGACGAATACCTCCCTGCAAAACTGGAAAAGATGAAGATCTGAGCCACTGCTGATTGATGGCAGTCCGGATCAGGCAGGACGACACGTTTTTTTCTCCATCAATACATGCAACAGGGAGCAGATGACCGATTTGACAGAGCACAAAGTCAACAGAGTCTTGGATTGCATCGGCCTTTTCTGCCCAGTTCCAGTATTCAGAACAAGAGAGGAGATAGACAGGATGGCTGTAGGACAAGTCCTTGAGATCCTCGCTGATGATCCCGCGGCTGAGGACGACATTCGGTCTTGGGCAAAACGGACAGGCCAAGAGATACTCGAAATAAGAAGGGAGCCTAGTCACATTCGCATATTAGTGCGGAAGGTGAAGTAGGGAAATCGCGATGAGGCGCGTCTACATGGATTACCAGGCCGGGTCTCCTGTGGATCCCCGCGTGATCCAAGCCATGACCCCGTACTTTGGGACGGCCTACGGAAATCCGTCCTCAACTCATGGCTACGGGCAGGAGGCCAGAGCAGCAGTTGACGAGGCTAGGACAAAGGTCGCATCACTTATCGGGGCGCAGAAGAAAGAAGAGATAGTATTCACCTCAGGCGGAACTGAGAGCAACAATCTAGCCCTTATTGGAATCGCTCAAAGAAACAGGGAGAAAGGGGACACGATAGTAACCTCGACGATCGAGCACATATCAATCATTAACGCATGCAAGCATCTCTCTAAACAAGGATTCAAGGTGGAGCATGTCCCGGTCGATAACTATGGCCTAGTCG
Organism: uncultured Candidatus Bathyarchaeia archaeon; assembly: GCA_964529995.1. Taxonomy (GTDB): domain Archaea; phylum Thermoproteota; class Bathyarchaeia; order 40CM-2-53-6; family JALHTG01; genus JALHTG01. The sequence goes on along the minus strand of CAZGZF010000018.1, from coordinate 85 downwards.
ATCCGACAACTTTCGAGAAGAGTATTCCTGACAGGACCTTTCTTGTCTCAATAATGTATGCGAACGGCGAAATAGGAACTCTACA
>CAZGZF010000017.1:17631-19450 GCA_964529995.1 uncultured Candidatus Bathyarchaeia archaeon | reverse complement strand
TCATCTCGTCTTGCGGAGGAGTAAAAGCGAAGCCAAGTTGTCCTTCAGAGATGAACCATAGAGTTCTCTGCCAACCTGCCAACACGTAGTCAGCGTCTTTGGAGTATGATGTCTCCTCCACCTCTCTGAAGCCTTTGACCTGAACGTAGACGGTCTCCCTGAAACCTTCCCCATAGTATATTGCGGGCTCCGCTCTAGCGCCGAAAACCTGGCTTACGGGCGTGAACTCTCCTGTGTGGCTGTCTAGGCATATTATTCTCGAAGCATGAGTGTAGATGAGGCGCCGGCTGATCCAGTCCGTGCTAGGATAGAGTATCGTGGTAGGCGCTACCCAGTATTCTCGCCCGCCGACGTATATTATGTCAGAATCCGCTAGCTTCATCCAGTTCACGCCTATCTGGTTCTTCATCTTCGTGTAGGCAGCCTCCTGATCCCATTGCCTAACCAGCGAAAGCGTTCGAGTCACATTTCCCGAAGGGACCGCAGAGAGAGGTTGATACTTTATCGAGTCGGTCCCGGCAGCCCACCTTGTCACCATTATCTGCTTCTCAGTCAGCGGCCGCCACTCGTATTCTGTCCAATTGTTGTTCCAGTTGATCGTGAACCCCATCACAATCGCCGCGTTTCCAAGCAAGACCAATAGTAGCAGCAGTCCAGACGCAGTGACTATCCATCTTCTTCGGCGGGCAAGCGCCACTGTTGCTCCTACACCGCTCACTTGGAAGGCAACCCCGACAAAGAGGAAGCATATGAAAAGCGCAGCCACGATCACATACTCATAAGGCGTCCTGACATCCATCCTCCAGTATGGTGCCTCAAAGACAAAGATCAGAACCATCAAGGCAAGGCCCGAGAAGACATCTCGCAGCCAAGACTCTCTTCGTATACTTGCGAAATCTCTAACGAATTTGAGGAACATCCTCAGGGCGAGCACCATGGCTATGGCAGACGCCACGTAGAAGAACAATCTGTACTGGACCTCCATCGTAGGCATAAGCGCGATCAGCTCCGATCCTGAGACTGGCATCACAGGGAGCATGAGCACGCGAAGAAGTTGGCTCCAGTCTCCTCTGCCGCTCATGGCCATAGAGACCACAATCGTCAGATTGCCAAAGAAGGGAAGCCCGTTGTTTGGAACGATGTAGAAGAAGGCGAGAGCCCATTTCAGAAACTGCCAGAAGGCCCACGCCGCCTTCCCAAGCCCAAGCGTTGACGGGACCGCAAACTCGCGACTTCCTGACATAGACGCCAGCATCGACCGTACTGCCCCGTAGGCCTCCCAGAGGTCGCTTCGCCCGGGCCTAGGATTCACTACGATGAGTGATAGCAACGCGGCAACAATGAAGGTGTAGTTGTGATAGAAGACTGTCTCAAACCATTTAATCCCTGCTTTGTTCTCATACATGGATTGTAGTATCTTCCAGTCGAGCCAAACATACAGCCCGTAGAAGGCTACGAGAAGTATCAACACGACTAGAAAGATTCGTGAAAGCCTTCCAATGGAAGGTCGCGACATCCTTTCCAATCGATCACGCTTCGAAGCGACTTCTTCTCAGTCTGACTCGTGAAGATGGGACATATAGACATTCCTGATCGACTTCCCCACTTCAGTTCGCAGCCGCAAACACAATTGCAGGCTAATTCGGAAAATTTGTTGAGGCTCTACAATGCCAATCATGGAAGCAAATGAGGGGGGAAATGGCAAAATGGGCCAACTTTCTCGTCACGGGCTAGATCTAAACTCTTACGCGGTCAGAAGAGGTTCAAGAACCCAGCGGCGCTTGCGGAGATGAGCGAGCATCGCCTCGGCTCCCGCGAG
>CAZGZF010000017.1:0-17531 GCA_964529995.1 uncultured Candidatus Bathyarchaeia archaeon | reverse complement strand
ATCAACTTGTATTTCAAATTGTTCTCGCGGCTGCGTCCAAGCACATATCCACTCCCCTTCCGCAAGCCCTGTCACTTCTCGTTGTTGCCATAGTTACCGAACGACCTCTTTTCCTTTTTCCAAGCCGACATGCATGTACCACACCGTCATCTACACGCTGGCGAAGCCAAAACGACGCAGAAAACCAACTCGTTCATGTACTTAATCGCTTATAGAGAACCCAACTTTGACCGATGGATCCTCAAGTCGCGTTACGATAGAGAAACAGAACTGAAGAGAGGCACCTTTAATAGCCAAAAAGCTACCAATCACGCGAATCTATTACTCAACTCTCTCTACGGTTATGGTACAGCTTGTGACGATCGCAGCCAAAGCCCCGACTGCCGCCAGTACGGGAGCCAACACTACTCCCACTACAGCAACCGCCAACGGGATATCGAGAAGAACTCTTCCGTTCTGTTTTATGACTATCCTTCTAATGTTTCCTTCGTGAATCAGCTCCTCAACCTTTCGGACTAGCTCTCCTCCTGTTACCTGAAACTCCTCAACAATCGTTCTCTCTTGAGGTCTCACCCTCGCACCGCATGTGGCACAGAAGTTCGCGTTTCCTCGTAGAGCGGCGCCGCATATCCGGCAGAACAATTTGCATCCACACCGTGAAAATACTTCTCCGATGGAAGCATTAAGCGTATCCATGTTTACGGAGCATCGTTCAAAACTGGTCGCTTTGCCCTCCTTTTCGCTATCTTCAACGGATGTTCAGTATCCTCAGCCATAATAATCGACTCTTCCCGGCTAGAATCCCGTTTCACATTTCTGCAGAATTATCGCAAGCCATTTAAGCCATTGATCCCGAGTCTTGATTTCGGAGACTCAAGTTATGAGTGAAGATCTTGCAAGAGTAGCCTTGCGAACGGTTCAGAAACTCGGAGCCTCATACGCCGACGTACGATATGTCAGGATTGAATCTGAAAACCTCCATGTCAAGAAGGGCGTCCCAGAAGAGATTCGAAAGGGAGTTCTTGCCGGCATCGGTGTCCGAGCGATAGTCAAAGGCGCTTGGGGGTTCGCTGGAACAACAACACTCAAACGTGCATCAATCGTCGACACCGCGAAGAAAGCCTACAAGGTTGCTTGTGCAAGCGCAAGAGCAAAGAAGACAGACGTGAAGCTGAGCCCGACACTGGCAAAGAAGGCGAAATATTCAACGCCTTTCAAGAAGGATCCGTTCAAGGTTCCACTTCAGGAGAAGCTTGATGCACTCAAAGCCGCGGAGCGGACCGCTGCGGCGGAGTCGAAGGATCTTATCAGAACCTCGTCAAGCTTCTTCCGCGCTCATAGAGAGAGGAAACTGTTCCTGAGCAGTGAAGGAGCGAAGATAAATCAGACAATTGTTTGGTGTGGCGGGGGCGTCTCAGCAACAGCCATCAAGAATGGCGATGTACAGGTACGATCATATCCCGCTTCGTTCAGAGGAAACTTCAACACCGCGGGGTACGAGTTCTTCGAATCTCTGGACTTGGCCGGTCACGCATCTGAAACTGCGAGAGAAGCGATCCAGCTGCTTTCAGCAGAAAAGTGTCCCTCGACTACAACGACGCTGATCACCGCTGGAGACCAGTTGGCGTTGCAGGTTCACGAGAGCTGCGGTCACCCAACCGAGCTTGACAGGGCTTTGGGGACTGAAGCCGACTACGCAGGAACAAGCTTCCTAACAACAGACAAACTTGGCACCTTCAAGTACGGCTCACCAAAAGTCAATATCTCAGCCGACGCCACAACTCCCGGAGGCTTAGGGACATTCGGCTACGACGACGAAGGCGTTCCAGCAAAGAACATCCCCCTGATCAAGAGGGGGGTCTTCGTAAACTACCAAAGCTCTCGCGAGACCGCGGCCCTACTCAATCTGCCTAAAGGAAGCAGCGGCGGCATGCGGGCCGACTCCCCTCTCGCCATGCCCATCGTCCGCATGACCAACATAAACCTCCTCCCAGGAGACTGGAAGGTTGAAGAACTCATCAGGGACACGCAGGAAGGCATCCTGATGCTGACCAACAAGTCTTGGAGCATCGACGACAGGAGGCTGAACTTTCAGTTTGGGACCGAGGCAGCATGGCTGATAAGGAGTGGAAGCAAGGAGCAGATGATCAAACAGGCTACATACACTGGGATTACACACCAGTTCTGGGGAAGCTGCGACGCCGTTTCGAATGATGACTGGCATATGCACGGAACGCCGACATGTGGCAAAGGCGTCCCAGGGCAGGTTATGTATGTTGGGCACGGAGTATCCACTGCTAGGTTCCGTAACGTTCAGGTCGGGATAGCATAGGAGGCGATTGAATTGTCGCTTGAAAACCTATCCGAAGTGGCGCGAAAAGCCACAAGGCTTGCAATTAAGAAGGGAGCAGATCAGGCCGAAGCCACAGCTTACACATTGGTCGAGGATCTCACAAGATTTGCCAACTCGCAGATTCATCAAAACGTGGCTACCCATAAGGAAGGGCTTAGGGTTCGTGTGGTTCTGAAGAAAAGGATCGGAGACCTAGCAGTGGGTGCGCTTGATCCTCCCTCCATTCTAAGTGCGGTGAGAGATTCAATCAAGATCGCGAAACTTTCCCCGCCAAACGAACTTTTCAAGAGCCTACCTGAGCCTAAGAAATACACTGCTCTGAGAGGAACTTTCGATAGAAGGACAGCGGCCTGCGATCCGAACTTCAGGGCTGACAATGCGAAAAGGGCGATCCAGATCGCTCACGACAAAGCCAACTTCGTCAAGGCAGTTGCTGGCTCATACATGACCGGATCATCAAGCTTTGCAGTAGCAAACAGCCTAGGCACCGATGCTAAGGCACAAGTATCCTTAGCTCAGATGGCAGTGACGGTGATATCAAAGAAGAAAGGCTCAGAGGGCCACGGGTACTACTCCGGGTTCGCACGGAGCACAAGAGAGATCGATGTCGATACGATTGCCGAGAAGGCGGCTGACAAATCCGTGAAGACCATTCAGCCAGCTCGCCTTGAGCCCGGAGAATACGAAGCAGTATTAGCGCCGGACGCGGTCGCCCTATCGCTCTACTACGTGAGTAACGGGTTCCTAGCTACTTGGTTCCAGGACGGGACCTCATTCGTCAAGTATAACCTGGGCAAACAGGTCTTTGACGAGAAGTTCAACTTGAAGGACGATGGCAGAGACATGGCGACCCTCTACGTATCTCCTGTTGATGGCGAAGGGGTTCCGAAACAGGCTCTTAGCTTAGTCAAGAAAGGGTTTGTCGACGAGAGGAGCATAAGCTACGATTCTTACACGGCTGGAAAAGAGGGAAAAAAGAGCACGGGACATGCCTCGGTTCCGTTCATCGAGGCTTTCGCGGCTGGTCCAGATCTTGTGAACATGGTTCTAGCGCCCGGAGACGTTTCGGAGGAGGAGATGATCAAGGAAACCAGCCGAGGAGTATACGTCTCAAGGTTCTGGTACGTTAGAACAGTCAATCAGCCTCGAATGATCCTGACGGGGTTGACGAGAGACGGAACATTCCTGATAGAGAACGGAGAGATCACTAAACCCGTCCGCAACCTGAGGTTCACAGACAGCTTCCTAGATGTCTACAAAGGAACGCAGATGATAGGTAAGGATCAGGAAAGACAAACCCTCGCCACGGTCCCCACCCTCAAAGTCAGCAAACTGCGGTTCACAGGCGTAAGCGAAGAATAGGGCCCTCCCGAAGAACCCTATTCTCCTGAGCTTTTCACCTTCTGAGGCTCCAACATTCCATCCAAGATCGTATCTCAAATGAACGACCGCTTCCAAGGATACACGAATAGATGGCTGATTCTGATAGTGACGACCCTCGGAGCTTTCATGACCCCCTTCGACACCGGCGCAGTCAACCTGGCGATTCCCTTCATCGGCTCCGACCTTGGAGGCGAACTCGTCCTACTGTCGTGGGTTTCAGTCGCATACCTTCTCTCTCTGACCACCTTTCTTCTCGTCTTCGGCCGGCTCGGCGATATGAAGGGCAGAAGACCCCTGTACGTTATAGGGACACTGACTTTCACATTGTTCTCAATCTTATCCAGCCTGTCGGGTTCAATCTACCAATTGATAGTGACTCGACTAGGTCAAGGCATAGGTGCATCGATGATGTCGGGAAATTCAGTGGCCCTGGTCACCTCAGCCTTCCCATCCTCGGAGCGCGGGAAGGCGGTGGGGATAATCACCGGAGCCACTTATGCTGGACTATCGGCCGGCCCAGTGCTCGGAGGATTCTTAATCTCCAACCTCGGCTGGAGATCAATCTTCTACGCCAACGTTCCAATCGGCCTCGCCTCGGCTTCGCTGTGCTACCTCAAGACATCCGAGACATTTCACGCCGAGCGCAAAGTTAGACTCGACTTCTTGGGAGCTTTCGCATTGATGATGTCTCTGTCATCGGTTCTAGCATCTGTTTCGTTCAGTCAAATGGCTTTGGCTGCACGAGAATACACGTTTTACCTATCGTCGCTTGGAGCGCTTTCTTTCCTCTTCTTCATAATTGTGGAGAGCAGGGTGGCGTCGCAGCCTCTGGTTGATGTTAGGCTCTTCACGGAGAACAGGATGTTTGCTCTTTCGAATCTAACCGCCCTTTTAAACTATCTTGCGTCCTACGGGGTGGGATTCCTGCTCTCTCTGTATCTGCAGACCGTTCTGGGGCTTGACCCGCGCTACGCCGGATTGATAATGCTTTCACAGCCGCTGTTGATGGCCGTGGTTTCACCCTTCAGCGGCCACCTTTCAGATAGAATAGAACCAAGATTTCTCTCATCGCTAGGACTAGGAATAATGTCTCTCGCCATATTCTCTCTCTCCAGCATCACCAATGACACGAAAACGATTGCCATAGTTTTGATGCTCGTCGCCTTAGGATTCGGATACGGCCTTTTCAGCTCACCAAACACAAGTGCCGTGATGGGCTCAGTTCCAGCCGAGTCGCTTGGCATAGGCGCTGGAACACTTGCAACCATGAGGTTCTTTGGTCAATCCCTCAGTCTAGCACTTGTCACCTTCGTACTGACGAGTGCCGTTTCGGCTGACATCTTGGTTGTGGGAAAGGGACAGCTGAACATTCCTTTGGAGGAATTTCTCTTCGGTCTTAGGACAGCACTTCAGTTATGCGCAGCGATAAGTGGAATAGCAGTTGTGGTATCAATATCCCGGGGAAGGAACCGCCCGAAAACCTGAACTCATAGTCCTTTTCAGACCAATCCGGTCTGCTGTGACTTTCAGAGAAGAGTTCTAAGCTCGGAGAGGCATGTCACTTCAAAGTCGGCTTGAACTTGGGCATTCCACCTTCTACGTACAATCAGAATAGTAACCATCCCCGCCCTTCGTCCTCCCTCAATGTCAGTGAAAGGTTTGTCCCCAATCACGACGCATTTACGTGGCGAAATCTGCAGCCTATCCGCAACCACAAGGAATGGGAGAGGGCTCGGCTTTCTCTCTGCGATTTCATCTCCGGCTACAATACACACATCAAAAAAATCCTTCAGAGGAAGGCGGGATATTCTCCGGCCTTTTCGTCCCACGATTCCGTCGTCATCAGTAACCAAGCCTAGTTTGTATCCTTCATTCTTCAGGTAATCGAGTGTTGAGGCGGCATCAGGATACGGAAGGCTCTTCTCCTCGTATGCCTTCCAGTACTCGTCGGTCATCTTCCTGACAAATGATGCTGCGAGCTTCTTGCCCGGAACTACCTGATCAACGATCTTTTGCCACCAAGTGTTTCGGTTGTATAGAACCTTTCGGTTCATCTCATCATCCAATTGCCTGATGGTCTCCTCGAGTTTGCTACGTTCAACGACTGTCCTTTTCTGGGCAAAAAATCCCTCAAGCAGGTCAGCTAATTTTTCATGAGCGACTTCAAGGCCTCTCTGCGCGTCAATCAGAGTCTCATCCAAGTCGAAGATCGCTGCTTCTATTTCGCCAATTTTGCTGACCAAAATGGATCTCGCTCAGATCATCCAACATTATATTGAAGTAGCTGCATCTCACCATTCTCAATCTTGAGATATGTGTTCTGCAGCGGAGCGTCGGACACCCAGCAACCGACATTGGCAACAGAGCCATCAAGGAATGGGCGATGCGTATGTCCGTATATGAACCTATCATTCCTTCCTAGGCCGAGGAACATGTCTTTGGCCTTGGATCTTGCGAGTCTATCTATCTTGTGCATATCCTTCCTCTTTTCTGGCGCTTCACCTATTGATTGAATCATGTCTCTTCTCCTGTCTCCCCTTTTGAACGAGAGGTGGATGCTGTCCCAAAGGAAGGATAGAAGGTCACCTATGAAGTCACCAGTTCTCTGGCATAGTGACACGCACAGTTCTTCGTACTCCTCAATTGTGAGCGGCTCGAGATTCGAAAGGACCTCGAGTTGATAGCCATGCATGAAGACGAAGTTGTCTCCAGCGTCCTGAAGCGTAAGCACCCTTTGAATGTTGAATGGCCCACCTCCTGCTGGCCTGAGATTGGCGAACGTATAATCGTGATTTCCAGGAACATAATGCAGGTTAGCAGGCACAATTTCGAGCTTCTCCACGACATCTTCGTTCTTTAGGACAACAGCCACGTTGTTGCTCCTCCAGAAGTCGAAGATGTCTCCGAGGAGCACGAGATGATCTGACCGCCCAAGAGATCTTCCTATTTCATCTAGGAATCCCTTGAAGGGCTCCTTGTTTGATCGGCCATATCCAAGGTGGACATCTGAAACCGCAACGATCAAGCCTTTTCTCTCACGTATTATTGGCCAAAGGCATAAAGAAATGCTTCCTGACATCAATGGTGTCGTTGGCTTGAGGAGCAAAGACAGATTGGCCTTCACAAATGGTTATCGGCAAGAGGCTATTTGTCGTCGAAGTTGATGTGTGTGTAGGCTGTGAATGCTGCATGTTTGCTTGCTCTGGAGGAATTAGCGAAACAGGTATAGCAAAGTCTCCTATTCATGTTAGGTCCACGGACGGCGTAGAGAAAGGGTTCGTGGTCATCGTCTGTCGAGCCTACGAGGACCCACCGTGCATTAAGGCGTGCCCTACCGATACCTTATAGGGACGGACCCGTGATGGAGGCGTCATTTCTGTTGCCGGCAGGGTCAGTCTTGATGTCAGCGAACTAGGTAACTGAGGTCTCCTCAATTAGCGTTGAAGCCTCAGCAAGCGTCGGTGGTCTCTTATGGATGATTGTATGTCTTTCAGGCCTTATACTCGATCCTTCTACCAAGGCGCGGGCGGCCAGGTCTCTGCTTATGCAAAATCTTCCTAGACTAGGACTACCTCCAAAGTCCTTCAACACGCGCTTGATGTTCTGCCATCGATACTCAGGTTGCCTCCACCAGTTGGGATTGTGCTCTTCATGGTACCTTGCCAATAGTATTGTTCCAACACCGCATTGCTCGCCGTGCATCGCTGTTCTCTCCGCATTCATGTCCAAGAAGTGTGAAAACAAATGTTCAGATCCTGAGGCCGGCCTAGACGAGCCTGCAAGGATCATTGAGACGCCACAATTCAACAGTGCCTCCACAAGGCTCCTGAGTGCTTCCGCCTTTGACCTCGTCCTAGAGGATTCGATCAGGTCGGTCACAGCGTGAAGCGCGAGCCTCGCAGCTCGTTCACAGTAGTATTCACCCTTGTCATCTCTACCGAGTTCCCAATCCTTCAGAGAAGTGGCCTTGGCCATTACGTCTCCGTATCCGGCGGAAATCATTCTGCCAGGAGCTTTCAAGAGAATCTCCAGATCCGCAACGACCGCTACTGGAGGATTAGCCTGTAGAGAGGCTTTCCTGTGATTCTGAATGATTGATGCAATAGGTGAGGCTATGCCATCATGGGACAGAGCAGTTGGAACAGAAACAAACGGAACTTTGTTTTCGTACCCAGTGATCTTCGCCACATCTATGGGGGCCCCGCCTCCCACGGCGACGCAGAAGTCGTGCCCATGTAGCTGGGTGCCAACTCTCCTCACATTCTCGAGGTCTGCCCTTTGGATTACAGCTTCATCGACAGAATAGTCGGCTTTCTCGAGAATCTGCTTCACACGCCGGCCGGCGATGGTCCTAGTAGTGGAATCCTCGACGACAAGACATTTCGTGCCTACGTCAAGATCGTCCACAATTTCATGTAGTCTGAGTAGACATCCCTCTTCAATGACTATCTCCCTCAGAGGTATCTGATGCTCTCTCCCACACTGGCACGTCCAAACATATGGAAACTTGAATCTCAAGACCATTCGTGGTCAACCCTGCTTGTCGCTTTCCGTTACTTCGTCGGTTGACGTATAACATGCGTTCGTTCCAACAGGTTCATTTACTCGTCATACATGACAGAATTCTACCGATAAAGCTTTCAAATGGATCTTTCCGTGCGAAGAAGCAGGTAGAGGCTCTGGAATTTTCCCAGTAGGGATGTGCTAGGGCAAGCCTTGTGAGGCCGGAGCCGATGCTAGTGCGAGCGCACATCTGCATGTTCCTCGGGGATTCCCGCTCCAATGACAATCGCTGCTGAAAAGAAGCAGGCCGGCTTTTCGGTCCACCTTTTGATCGGGTCTGTTTGGCAAGGATTTCGGGTCTATCCTTTCGTATGTTCAGCCGCAAATTAGTGAGAGGATGTCATCGACGATACGAAGAAACGCGTCTCAAACACCTATATGTTTATATGAACTCTCCATCGCCCTTGTTGCGGTTCCGGGGTTTATCTTTGGCCTACGATGTCGTGGTTGTGGGTTGTGGGCCTGCGGGAATATTCCTAGCTCTTGAGTTGGCAGAGATATCCAAACTCTCTATACTAATGCTTGACAAAGGGCCTGACATAGCCATGCGTAGGTGCCCCGCCAGCAGGGGACTTGGATGCGTTAACTGTGATCCCTGCTCTCTTCTATGTGGTTGGGGGGGAGCTGGAGCCTTCAGCGACGGTAAGCTTACACTTTCACCCGAGGTGGGCGGTTGGCTCAGCGAATACGTGGGAACCGAGAAACTTGTCAAGGAAATAGACCACGTAGATCAAACATACCTCAAATTTGGTGCTCCGGCCAAGCTGTATGGAGTAGACCCCGAGAGGATCGAGGAGATTGAGCGCAAAGCCGCGTTGGCAGGACTGAAACTTGTACCCGAGAAGTTGCGGCATCTTGGAACAGAGAAGTGTGCTCATATCCTTCGAGAGATGAAGAGATCTCTGGAGCGATCAGTCGAAGTAAGGACAAATGTTGAAGTCAGCAAACTCCTTGTAGATCAAGGCCGATGCATCGGAGTTCAGACAGCTTCAGGGAAGAACATCCTGTCAAAATACGTGGTCGTGGCTCCAGGAAGAGTAGGCGCCGAGTGGCTTAGCTCAGAAGCTCAGACGCTCGGCCTGAAGACGCTGAACAACCCGGTAGATGTAGGGGTTCGAGTAGAGGTTCCGGCCGCTGTTACCGAGGAATTGACGGAGGCGCTCTACGAGCCAAAGTTCATCTACTTTTCAAAATCGTTTGACGACAAGGTCAGGACCTTCTGTTTCAACCCATCTGGCGAAATCATAACAGAGTCTTACAACAGCGTAATAACCGTCAATGGCCAAAGCTATTCTGAGATGAAAACTCCGAACACGAACTTCGCAATCTTGGTGAGCACATCGTTCACTGAACCTTTCAAAGAGCCGATCGCATATGGAAAATACCTTGCGAGGCTGGCGAATCTTCTCAGCGGTGGAATAGTCGTTCAGAGACTTGGTGATCTTGAGGCGGGAAGGCGGTCTACCAAAGATAGAATAGAGAGAAATCTTGTAAAACCGACGTTGAAATCTGCAACTCCAGGAGACCTAAGTTTTGTTCTTCCATACCGATACCTGTCAGATATTAGAGAGATGCTTCACGCATTGGACCTCGTCTCACCAGGAATCTGCGCGAAGCACACCTTGCTGTATGGAGTCGAGGTCAAATTCTACTCGTCGCGTCTTGAGTTGACAGAGAACCTTGAGACAAGAATCAGTAACCTTTTTGCCATTGGAGATGGCGCTGGCGTAACTAGAGGATTGGTGCAAGCGTCAGTTTCAGGAATCATCGTGGCAAGAGAGATTCTGAGGCGAGAGAAGTGAACAGAATGAAGGTATGATCACGAACTTGTCCAAACCATGAAGGGTCTTTAATAGCTTTGTGAGTCATAAATGGAAAATGCTTTATGAACGGTGAGTCGAACACGAGAAGTCCAAGGAGCAGATAGTCATGGTAGAGATGTTCTGCGTCAAGTGCAAGAAGAAGGTCGTTGTCGACGACAAGAACGTCAAGAGAGACGTGACATCCAAAGGGAGACCAATGCTGAGAGCAACCTGTCCGAACTGCGGAACCAAGATGACCAAGTTCACAAAGTAACTATTGCGTACTTTTTCTTACAGTCTCCTCTAGTAATCGAACAGCTTTCTATTTCATTGCACAGAAACATTACGACTGGCTAATGTCTGCATTTGCTACTCTCAAAGAATACAGTTTATCACGTTGTTCTTCTGAGGCGTAGCGTCTTTTCCCATTCCAAGAGATCATGGACGTACTTTCCCTATCCCGTTAATGATGTCCAGCTCAGTTCCATATTGGAGAGAAAGTCTTCTCAGCCTTTCCAAGATTGCTCTGGCTTGCCTACCTTCAGCCAGTACTGGCCTTCCCCTCTGGGATCGAGGCCTCTCAAATCCCAATGTGACAGGATATAGTTGCAGCTCTCGAAGGACGCCGTCTTCAAGAGTAAACTTGGCGATTGCACTTTCCCAGTAGACTCGATCATAGGTGAACCACCTGAACCCTCTCTCATCTTTCTTTCCCTTTCTTCCTCTTGCATCGTAAAGATCAGCAGGAGTCGCGTTCCAAGTCAATCTATATCTCTCATAGATCTCTGAAGGCAAGAAGCGAACCGTTTCGTTCATGAAGACGAAATTTCCGAGGCTGTACATGATGGGCTTCCGCTTGTAGATTTCGATACCTCTAAGCAAGTGAGGTCCATGGCCGATTATTGCGTCTGCACCAGAATCCAAACATTTCTTGCAGAAGATTCTCATGAACGCTGCTGGGGCTTCTCTATTCACTCCGTCGGCCTCATGCGCGTGGAGGCTCACAAGAACACAGTCGGACTGTCTCTTCGCATCCTTGATAGAGGCAACAATCTCCTTCACATCGCCCTCGTTCGGGAAAGTCACAATCTGTGACTTCCTTCCTCCAGCCAATTTCAAACTCATCAGCGAGATTACTCCGCCTTTCTCCTTACGGACAGGAGCGCCCGCCTCCTTGAACACTCGCTTCAATTGACGCATCACCCTGTGCGGTACGAGAAGCTTCGCCTCATATCTCAAGGGGTTCAGTCCAGGCCTTCCGATCATGTCACGTCGAGCTTCACCCGCCCTACCAAATCCGGCAAAGGTGGAAGATGCAGAGATGAGAGCCACTCGCCCGTTCTTGGTTTCCAAGTATGCTGGGCTCCTGGCCTCCGCCAGGTTTCTGCCAACACCTGCGTGAGCGAGTCCCAACCTGTCAAGAACGCGCGTAGTTGAGAGTAGTCCCCCTTCTCCATAATCCATCGAGTGGTTGTTTGCCCTTGCATAGAGGTTGAACCCCATCCATTTCAATTCCTCAGCCATGAAGGGTTCAGCCATTGCATAAGTTCCCCCACTCTCAGCTGCTGGCGGTGACTCAAAGTCACCTAGAAGCATTTCGAGGTTCGTAAAAGAGACATCGGCTGACCTCAAGATTCTCAACATCGAAGTGTAAGGCTCATCGTCATGAACTGATAGCCTCATTGTGGCAAGCGAATCACCCGCGGCAACTATCGATACCATTCCGAATCCCTGAGACTTGGCCTGTCAGAATTTCCATATCGTCCATTGAAATAGCTGTCGGGCTCCTTGGGCGGCGCCACCTGGGATAGGCGCAAATAGCCCTCAAAATCGTATTGTTGTCTGTATTGGGGCACTTGTGGCGTACTCTCATCAGGTTTGGGCTCTGAACCTGACCTGCGTAGATGTTTTCTAGGATGGCGTAGCCGCATATGTCTGTCAAGACGGTTTTGGAGGTTCCGAGGGACGGTCACAATCAGGTATGGCGTATTTCCAGACGTGAGGGCGGGCTGGGAGGCTACAAAGTTCGCGGTTCAGGAGTCTGAGCGGCTAGGCTATGACTCTGTCTGGTTGGCGGATCACTTGATGGGTCAAAAGCCGATTCTGGAGTGTTGGACCGCACTCTCCGCTCTATCGAGCTTAACAAGGAGAATAAGGCTCGGAACGATGGTTCTATGCAACTCGTTTCGCAATCCTTCCGTGCTCGCCAAGATGGCCGCGACTTTGGATAATGCCTCTGGGGGCAGGGTTGAACTTGGCATTGGGGCTGGGTGGAAAGAGGACGAATATTCGGGATATGGATACGAGTTTCCTAGCCCGGCCATGCGGGTCCACCAGCTAGAAGAAGCCTTGATCATAATGGATAGGCTGTGGAGTGAAAGTCCGGCAACCTACAAGGGGAGACATTTCACAATTCGTCAAGCCTTCTGTGAGCCTCGGCCAATTCAGGAGCCGAGAATTCCCATAACTGTAGGGGGAGCAGGTGAAAAACTCATGCTTAGGGTCGTGGCTAAGCATGCAGATCGGTCTAACTGGTGGATCTGCCCCAAAGACCTGTTCGCTTGGAGGATTAGGGTCTTGGATGAGTACTGTCTGCGACTCAGAAAGCGCTCTCAGATAGAGAGATCGGCAACCGCGTTTGTCAACATAGCTAAAAGCCAAGAACAGTTGATCAGAAACTTGCAGCGATACTATCGCATTCAGGGATCAAGTAGGCCATACGAGGATTGGTCAAATGATATCTCAACGAGGATGCTCTCAGGAACGCCGGAACAATGCTTAGGCCAGCTGCGGGAATATGCCCAATTCGGAGTGACATATTTCATAGTCAGGCCGATAGACTTGCCCAGGACTGAAGGCCTTGAACTCTTTGCAAGAGAGGTTGTCGGCCGACAGATCTAGAGAGGTGACCGAGCTGACCCCCTTGCCAAATCGCATCCTATTTTAGTGAAGAGGGCCCTATCTACAATGAAGGCTGCCTTGAATGACATCAGATTTTAGAGAGAAAATTCTTGGCTGCTATAGCGAAAAGGATAGCGTACTTTGTGTGGGTCTCGACCCGGCCTTGCCATCGCAGAGAAGCAGCAACGTTATTCCTTCGAGACATGTTGATGAAAGGGACGAGAACAAGTCGAGACTGAGTTTCTGCCTCTCTCTCGTTGAGGAAACGTCTGATTACTGCGTCGCGTTCAAGCCCAATCAGCAGTATGTTGCAGGGCTCACGTCACACGATCATCAAGCCCTCACAAAAGCCATAGCGAAAGCAGGGTGCGTATCGATCCTCGACTACAAGCTGAATGACATTGGAGACACCATAGAGTCAGCGATTTTTCATATCAGGAAATGGGGATACGACGCCATCACTTTCAATCCTTTTCTTGGCAATTTAGAGGGGGCAGTCAATTTGGCTCACTCTACGGAACCGAAACTGGGAGTGATTGTGTTGACTCTGACCTCAAATCCCGAGTCGGCGAGATACCAGAAGCAGATGAACTTGAACGGGAAACCTCTGTACCTGGCCGTAGCGGAAGACATCAAGAAGTATGGTGCCGACGGTTGTGTAGTTGGAGCGACGGGGCACGTAACAGCAGAAGAGATCAGAACCATAAGATCAGCGGCTGGTGACGACAAGATCTTCTTAGTTCCAGGAGTAGGAGCTCAAAAGGGAGATCCGCAGAAAGTGGTCGAGAGCGGAGGAAACGTTCTGATCAACGTAAGTAGAGACGTGATCTACTCGCAATCTCCAAGAGACAAGGCCAAAGACTACACAGAACTCTTCAGAGGCCTCGGCGCGAGATTGACCTGAGACCGTTTCCTTGTTATGGTTTATTTCTAGCTGACAACATAGAGATTCGCGGTCTATCGGGAGCCCTAAGCGTTACTTTTAAACGAACATGGAACAGATTCGACTGTGAGGTGTGTTGGTATATGCCGATAGTCACCATAGACCTAGTAGAAGGACGAACTCTTGAGCAGAAACGCGAAGTCGCTAAGAGGATCACAGACGCTATTGCAGAGCTGTTGAAGACCACCCCCGATTCTGTGACAATTGTCTTCAGAGACAGTCCTAGGACCAACTTTGCTAGAGCAGGCGTCCTACTGTCAGACCGAAAATAGGTGAAGGCCAATAGTTGAGCCTAGATGGAAAGAGAATCGCCATCCTTGCTGGCCCCGAGTATGAGGACTTGGAGCTTCACTATCCGTTGCTGAGGTTGCGTGAAGCAGGAGCCGATGTCAAGGTCCTCGCTGTGAAGAAGGACTTGGTAACTGGAAAACATGGGCTATCAGTAGTTCCCAATCTCACGTTCGATGAGGCGAAACCGACGGACTATGATGCTGTCATAGTGCCGGGAGGATGGGCCCCTGACCGAATTCGAAGAAGCGAAAGCGCAGTCCTCTTCGTGAAATCATTGCATGACAGAGGGAGATTGGTGGCAGCGATCTGCCACGGCCCACAAGTTCTCATATCCGCTGGAATACTGAAAGGTAAGAAGGTGACATGTGTCTCGGCAGTCAAAGATGACGTGATCAATGCCGGCGCGGAATACCTAGATCGAGAAGTCATCGTAGATCAGAACGTGATCACTTCAAGGTTTCCAGCTGATCTTCCCGCATTCTGTAGAGAGATCATAAACTGGCTCTCCCAGAGGAAATAGAAGCAAAGACGAAGTGGATCACAACTGTTGGAACCAAACAGCCCACACTATCTTGAGCAGAGCGTCCTAGCCCAACTCCGATTACGGATTGATGGTAGCGGGTGAAAGTCATGTTGGACTGTTTTCTGTCGATCGTAAAGTCACTGAAGTCGTTTCGCCTATGGAAGACGCTGTGCATTCTGAGTTCCATATTACTGTTGGTCTACAGTATGTTTTCGACCAAGGCTGAATGGTTGGTCGAGTATGATGTTGGTGGAGGATTCAGGCCTTGTGGAATAATTGCCAATAGCACTATCTGGTTCACAACAGTCGGAGGAACTCGTTCCGTCATTGGGAATATTGCTCCGTCAACAGGAAGGATAACGAAATACTATCTAGTAGGCCAAGGCGATCTGTGGGATCTCGTGTGCGGTCCCCTGAACCCGAAGTCGGAGGATGGCTCAAACTCCTCATTCATTTGGTTCGTTCAAAGATCTGGAAACAGCATAGGAAGGTTCAATCCAAGGAACGGAGAGAGCACAGCGTGGCCAGTTCCAACCTCGGGATCAACACCTTTCGGGATCGCGATCCATAGGTATCAAAACAATTTCAACAATACCTTGTTCTTCACAGAGTACGACGCAAACAGAATAGGAGCGCTTCGCTTGATGGCAGGTCAATGGACATTCAAGGAATTCATTCTGCCCAACTCGAACTCTAGGCCTGTCGACATCACTGTAGATAATGAAGGCTACGTCTGGTTCACCGAATCGGCAACTGACAGAATCGGAAGGCTCAACCCATGGGATGCTACGTTCATAGAGTATCCGGTGCTCGAGGGAAGTAGCCCGTGGGGGATTACAGTCGACTCAGAAGGTTTCATCTGGTTTACGATGTCAGAAGCCAGTAGGATCGCAAAGTTGGATCCACGGTCTGGAATATGCGAAAGCTATGAGGTTCCTACTACGCGAAGCAAGCCAAGGCACATCAGGGTCGACTCATATGGATCGGTTTGGTTTACAGAACACGATGTTGGAAAGCTTGCGAAATATCTTCCGAACTATTCGGCCTTCGTAGAGTATGGGTTTCCAAATCCAGATTGCGGTCCAGACGAGATCACCCTAGGCTATCAAGGCGAGGTCTGGATTGCAGAAAGTCGTAGCGAAAGAATCGCAAGGGTTCTTCCCTCGATAAGTGCGACAATATCAACCAATGTTAGGACATCAACGATAGAGACAGTGTCATCCACAGGTTTCGTGACTCCGACAACCGTGAGCCGACTCACGGCTGTCACCTTTACGTCCACTTTGCCAACAATCACAACTACAGCGATGGCTACAGCAACATCAACCACAACTGCAACAACCTCAAGTACTATGACAACTACGACTACGATGCCTGCCATCACTGTGACTACAACATTGACGGTTACAACCACATCAGCAGCACGAGCTTGCGCAATAGCTTCTGCGGCTTATGAGTCAGAATTGGCGACTGCCGTACAGCATCTACGAGAGTTCAGGGACCGACAGGTGGCTTCGACGTTCGCTGGTGGCCAGTTTCTAAGAACTTTCGACGCGTTCTACTATTCGTTTAGTCCAACCATCGCCAGATGCCTCAGGTACTCGGATTTGCTGCGAGAGGGAGCTAGAAGATTGCTCTATCCTCTTGTTGCAACGCTTCATGCGTCATCGATGCTTTGCTCGGCTCTGGTTTTCTGCCCTGAGCTTGCGGTTGTCGTATCTGGTACTGTTGCCTGCCTCTTAGTCGGTCTGCTCTACCTTCTTCCTCTCACAGCGATTGCTATGTGTTCGAGATTCCTTGTGCAGCGGCGCAAAACCCTGAACCTGAAGCAATCTTGACCTTAGGCTTTATAGGTCCACGATTCTACTCCTCCCCCTAGAAGGATCTTGGTCAAAATCGGAGTTGTAAGGGTTCTCACGACCCAAGATGAGCGTTTGCTCAGAGCACACGGAAGGCTGATAGAAAGCCGCGTGCCCCACTTTGAGACGGTCAGCAAGTGCATTGAAGATCAACCCGAAGGGATCCATGACGACCATACAAGGCAGATCGCAATTCCCAAGGTTGTCAAGCTTGGGCGTGCTCTGGAGGATGAGGGGGTACACGCACTAATCATTAGTTGCGTCGACGACCCAGGAGTGGATGAGTTGCGGAATGCTGTGAAGATTCCGGTAATAGGGGCAGGTTCAGCAGCCGCTTCCCTCGCTCTCAGCCTCGGAAGCAAGGTAGGGGTTCTAACAATAACCGAGACAACTCCTGAGGTCGTTAAGAGGATACTTGGGAAACATCTTCATGCGGAAGCTAAGCCGAAGGGAGTCACTACGACTCTGGACCTATTGCGCGAGGGAGAGAAACCCCATCTCTTTTCAGCCGCACACGAGTTGAAGAGTAGGGGGGCCGACGTGATTCTCTTGGGTTGTACAGGATATGCCACCATTGGCATCGCGAGTGGGTTGAAGAGCCTGGGTATCCCCATAGTAGATCCCGTCTTGGCCTCAACGCTGGCTGCGTGGTACGCCACAATAGCCTGCTGACGGCCTCCTCATACTGGTGCCGGCACTCCTACATGTCAAAGCCAAACTCTAGCCTTCCCATTCGGCCGATGATGATGGCGTTCCGTCAAGCAACCAAACCCCAAAGCCTATGAACAGAATCAAGGCAGGCATTCGTGGATTGCAGGTTTGAGAGAACACAGGCAAAGGGACCTCGATTGAAATACATCTGGATGAATGGCAAGATACTCAAATGGGAGAAAGCTACTGTACATGTGTCTTC
>CAZGZF010000016.1:17805-19798 GCA_964529995.1 uncultured Candidatus Bathyarchaeia archaeon | reverse complement strand
GAGCTTGAGGACCACTGCCTCGACGCCCACGCCCTCAACCGTCTATCAAGAGTTCTCAGGCTTCAAGGCAGTCAGCTTAGATTTCAGTCCAGCTCGCTCTACGCAGACCCTGCCTTCCTCGAAGAAAAACTAACAGCTCTATCCGTGAAGCGCCTCGCCGAGATATTCGTGCGGGGCTGGCATCCAATCGCAGAACTAGAGCAAATAACCGAACCGTCGATAAACGAGGCAATCGCATATTGGAATCTTCTCGCCCCGGTTGAGGAACGGTGGAGAAGGTTTGAGATGGGAAGTTCCGCTCCACCTGGGACCCTTGAGACAGACGATCTGGACAGGCTCGGAGTCCGAGCCAAAGAGACATTTGAGGAAAGACTATCGGAACTCTGGAGGCAACTCAAGGAGGAATCTGGCACCGGCGCAGTCAATTATCAGGATTTCATATGCAGAGAAGGCTTCCTTGAAACCATTGAGAGAGCAGTCCAAGTGAGCTTTCTACTTACCTATGGCTACGCCAGGATGGTCAGGTCGAACGGGTCTATGCAGCTACTACCCAATGAGGAACGGAAGCTTGAACGCCACCCTGTGAGCCTCCCGGTATCCATAACACGTGAGGTCTGGTCAAAGTGGAAAGAAAGGCGAAAGCTAAACGCTTCTTCGGAGACAAAGTGAAGAGGGCTGCGCATCTTCTCCTCTTCCGGAGAGGAAAGCTGCCTGGAGCGAAGGACTGGGAGCTGAGGGCAAGGCTTGGAGAAGACTACGAGGAGATTCTCAAACAGCTCAACGACCTTCTCGACAATGTCGACCTAGAGGTCAAGAGAATAGGACCGACAGCTGGCGTCGCATCGTTTGGAGAGACGCTCACGCCTGAGTCCCGTTACGTGACGACATTGAAAGGCACAATCAGTCTAAGGGAGGCAAGAATGTGCGGCTGGAGGATCGACAGCCTCGCCGCACTTGCAACAGCGATAGCCTACGTCGTCTCAAAGCAAGGCAAGGCTTCGAGGAAAGAGGTTGAGAAGATCCTCGGCCAAAAATTCGGCAAGTGGAGGGCTATGACTATAGTTGATGCCTTTACGAGGACAGGATACCTAGGTGAAGATGAGTCGGGCATGCTCTACTTGGACTGGAGAACCCGGGCTGAACTGGATCTTCGAACCCTCATGTCTGCACTAGCTGAGGCGAAGTTCCAATAGAAAAGCCTCTGAA
Source organism: uncultured Candidatus Bathyarchaeia archaeon (assembly GCA_964529995.1). Taxonomy (GTDB): domain Archaea; phylum Thermoproteota; class Bathyarchaeia; order 40CM-2-53-6; family JALHTG01; genus JALHTG01. Next base: position 18,592 of record CAZGZF010000016.1, on the reverse strand, counting down.
GCCGATCGAAGAGATCTCTGAACCTCTCTAACCCTAGTACTTCTCGATCGTTCCGCTTATGTGCCCCGTCTTGAGTAGGGCAAGGTAGTGAACGTGCTTGGGTACCTTCAGTTTTCCAGTATTGTGTATCCTTTCGATTCTCCGGAAGGCCTCCTTGTCCACGTCTGCGTCAAAGACCAGTTCCCCATTGTTCTCCACACGGAATTGACCGACCTCATTGTAGATGCCCATGATGTCCGACTTGGACAGGATCACAGAACCTCCTGAGATCACAATCTTGTTTGGGTCGATTGGCTTTTCAGGGAAGGTGCGTAACTCATCCATGTAACCTCGCATTGCCTCATTTACAAGATCCGCTACATTCTTGCCCTGTTCCTTGGCTCTTCCAACCAGTTTGCTGTAAGTCTGTTTATCTAAGCCGCGGATCAAAACTGTGTTAGCGCTGCTTGCCAACTTCGCTTTCTTCTCCTTGGTTAGGCTGTTGATCGGCGTTAGTCCGATATACATGTATAACATGATTGACTATAAAAACTTTGCTAATCTTTAAGAGATCGTATAACATTATATCGTCTGCGCAGATCCGGCCAGGAGAGTTCTAAGATTTGGCATCAAAGAACTCGCGTGGAAAAAGGGCGAACAACAGAAACAATACCCACCCACCTGCAAAACCCTGCGAGTGGTGCGGCCAGAATCTTCCATCGATCAGGTATCACCTGCGGATATGCCCCGACTGTAGAAAGGCATCGATAAGCGCCTTCATGAAGAGTGTCCGAAAGTAACATCATAA
>CAZGZF010000016.1:0-17705 GCA_964529995.1 uncultured Candidatus Bathyarchaeia archaeon | reverse complement strand
TGAAAGGCTTATCTAGGGTTCTTGCTTTCTGCTCCTAAATGGGGCCGAAGCGGGGCCGTAGATTGCGACAAGAGCCGGCTTGCGCAAACGGTCTCTAGCCAGGTATGACGACAACATGCACAGACAATCAAGAAGGAAAGCTGATGATCTGACTCGTCATCTTTCTGATGAGAGCTGTTTGTGCAGTCGCTAGGGGCTCCAGAAGCCATAATATGGGTTTGCGGACCGCAAGGGATGAAGATCTTCAGGAGCGCGTGAAGAAACCCGTAGGTCAAGGGTTCAAAATGACGTGCTCGTCATGGAACTCCCTCCGGCCCCACCAGATTCAACATTTCAAGTAGCGCAGGCGCTTGTTTGCGAAAGCGTTATTTCTGATGAGGAGATCATATAATTACAGTTCTCGGCGATCCAAAATGGGATTGCAAAACGCGTTCAGCCTGTATGAGATCGTAGGCACGACCCAGTTCTTCTGGTTCGTCTTTCTTCTCAATGTAGGACTGTTCATTCTTGTGATGATTCTCCTGAGGCTTACCTACTCGACGTACGCCACATGTCCTATCCATCATTGCGAGGTTCAATACATGCCGCCGCTAGATACGTACTATTGCAAGCTATGTTCAGACTACGTCGCTTCGCCAGAATATGTGAAACGTTAGGTCTTGCCTGATTGCATCTGTCTCGCGTCTGGTTGGCTTCTCCAAACAGGTAGTGATGATTGAACAGAGAAGAAAATATGAGGCAATCCTTAATTATTCGGCAACTTGATTACGAAAGCGGAGCTGGCGGCCATAGCTAGGAGCTAGGACCCGTACCCATTTCGAACACGGAAGTGAATCTCCTAGGCGATTCAGGCTGTAGTGTGGTGCGAAAGCCCATGCGAAACTTGGACAGTTGCCAGCTCCATTCTGATGGCCGATGAAGGTTTATAACAGCCAGCTAATAGTCTTAGAGAAGATTCGCGAGGCAAGCCAGTTGATTCCGCTGTTCTTGAGCGCAAGTCTGCCTTTTGGGCAGTCCAGCGACCTGAACACAGTAATTTCTCTTCTGATGTATCTTTCCTTCATTGTGCTGATGCTGTTCGGGCAAAAGGTACAGGTCCGCTTCATGCTTTTGGAGGTTGACGGTGTGTTGAAGCGCCTCGAATACATGAAAAACGAGGCGAAACTATTGACGCTAAAGACCCTGAAGGAGATTGGCAAGCCAAAGGAGGACCCCACGCCCGAGTTGAATATGATGCTTGAGCAGTTTCTCATCTCACCCGAAGGAATGGACCCAGCGGGACTCGTCTGGAAGTTGGATCACATCCTCAATGTTCGAGACATGAAGTTCAAGGATGATGTCAAGAAGATCGCGCCAGAAGCAGATGAATCTCAGATAAACAACCTTGAGAACCTGATCGAGGCGTCGCAGGCGGTAAATACTATCTACCGAATTGTGCGGCACTTCTACCTTCTCGGAAAAAGGACTTCGAGTTTCTACATAATATTTCAAATTCAGATGATTCTTCCTCTGATAATGCAGGAGGTTGACGCCCTCATGGCTGCCGGCAAGGCCTTCTCGCAGGGTCAGCCAATAGGGGACGGGATAGGTGCCTTGGTCGCGGCCAAATTCATGCGAGGCTTGGAAAAGAGAAAACTCGATCGCGACATAGTGGCTGCCGAAACAATGATCGAGGGCAGAAGAGTGATCCCTCTCAAGGCCGAGGGTCCAGGTGGAAACGTGGGTAAGCCGGGTGATGCGATGAGGCAGATCATTAAGGAAAACAAGGGAAAGATCGCCATGGTGGTTATGGTTGACGCAGCGTTGAAGCTTGAAGGAGACAAGACCGGGGATCTGAGCGAGGGTGTAGGTGCGGCAATTGGGGGACCGGGAACGGAGAGATTCAAGATAGAGGAGGAAGCAGTGAAGCACAAGATTCCTGTATATGCTATCATAGTCAAGGAAAGCATATTGGAGGCTATCGCGCCGATGAAGAAGGAGATCTCTGACGCTGCGGAACTCGTTACGACACGAATCAGGAAACTTATCCTTGATCGGACAAAAGAAGGGGAGACAGTGGTTTTGGCCGGGATTGGGAATACTGTGGGAATCGGCCAATAGGTGCAGTCGATGCAGGCAAGAGTAGCCAGTAGAGCGTATCTGTATCTGCTGATAGCGTTTAGCATCGTGGTCTTGGGATATTCCATATGGATGCTCTATGGTGGGCTATTGTCGATGAAGGAGGGAAACATGGAGAACTTCTACTTTACTGCGTTGGTCAGTGTGATAGGGATCATGCTTGCGCTTAGTTCTCTGACGCAGATCAGGAGAAGAGTGTCCATTCTTCCCCGGATCGGAGCGAAAGTTCTGACTGTTGCCTTGTGTGGCAAGTGCGACTTCAAATTAATCCGGAATTTCTCGCTTGGAGATTACGTCTTCAAGGAAGCGGGCAAGTGTCAGCAATGCAGCGAATCCATGTACATCAGCCAGATATATCAAGAGGAACCGAAGAAGAAGCAGGACTAGGCTGTTAGGTTCTCGCATCCATCCTCTCTGACAAGGACAGTATGCTCTGCCTGAGCCACGGGCTCCCCAGTCTTCTCTACCAGAACAGGATAGCCAGAGACGCATTTGGATGTGACGAGCTTACCGAATGTGGTGTCAGGTTTCGTGAGCCAATCGATCCTTGCAAGCCAGCGCCGCGCGAATGGGAGAGTCTTGTATTCTCTTTCTATGTAGCTGATCAGATTCTTTTCTTCCTCAGTCTCAGGTCCTTTTCGTTTAGAGAGCCTGAAAATGTAGGCTATGTCTTGGTCTTTGACCTCGCCTCTGGCTGGCTTTGATGTGACAAATGGCTCTACTGCGCAGACCTGGCCGACCTTGAACTTTCCGCCAGCCATTCCTCTTACGTTAGGTATTGCCAGCCCTGTGTGAACTGTGTATCTCTCTATCACGTGGCCCGTTAGGTTACGTATGGGTTTGAATCCTCTTCTTTCAATGGTAGCTTCGATCAGCGCTCCCACTTCAGAGATGCTAAGCCCGGGGCGAATGATCTCTAGTGCTTTTCTCAAAGCCTCTTCGGCGGTCCAAATCATGGGGGTGAGCCTAGGGTTGAGTGACACTGTTACGGCGCTGTCTGCAATGAATCCGTTGATATGAGCCCCGAAATCCACCTTCACGATTGAGCCGTTAGGTATGCGAGATGTGTCCTCAGAAGGTGATGTGTAGTGGGCAGTAGTCTCATTTATTCCTACATTGCAAGGAAATGCGGGCATTCCTCCAAGCTCAACGATCTTGCTCTCCACTTTCTCGCAGACATCTATGACCTTGACTCCTTCCTGAATGAGCCCAGGCACTAGCTTTCTGATCTGTGCGACAATCCTTCCAGCCTTCCCATAGTATTCGTAAGTGTCATCCGAAGCCAAGCGTCGAGCACCACAGTCTGTCAGATCAACTGATTCTCAGACACTCTCGGAAGAAGCGCCTTCGCTTCCTCTCTTCTCCTTTGAATCTCAACCAGAAACTTCGCGATCCTCTCTGATACGATCGCTTTGCATTCACCGCACAGCAGATCCCCCGAAGTGCACCGACTATACGTGCTCTCTAGCAAGTCGTCCTCAAAATGGAAAAGGAGAAACTCATAGACAACGCATCTCTCAGGCTGCCCACCCAACCGCTTCTGCTCCTCAATCGTCTCTCGCCCCCCTGTGAAAGCGTCTTTCAGCTTATTCTCTGCCTGTTCGACACTGTCTGTCAGAAATATCGCGGTCTCAGGCTTGCTGCTGGACATCTTGGTTCCTGGTCCTTGAAGACTTGACATCATTTTTGTGTAGATGGAAGAGGGCTTTATCATGCCAAAGCGAGGGGCAACATCTCTACTCAACCGCAGGTGAATGTCTTGGTCGATTCCAACTGGAACTAGGACCGGCTTGATGCCGCCCCTCTCCGGTAGCTGTGGATGAAGGATGTCGGCTGCGTCAATGAAGGGGAAAAAGATCTTGCCCATGTTATCCGAGTTGTTGAACCCATACATGGCGTGCATTTGGCTAAGAGTGATCTTGGAGGCGGCCTTGAAGGAGAAGTTGCGAACTAGGTCGCTTCTCCATTGGCTGTATAGGCAGCATCTCTCCCTGCTCACCAGATCAACGCCGAGTGCCAGATAGTTCAGAATGTACTCGTTGACGACTATTTCCTTGCACGCGTCTAGGTCTACACCTCTTATGACGTGCGCCTCTATGTCTGAGATAGGAATGTGGAGCATGACGCCTTGTCCCTGATACCAAGCCATCAGATCCGCGATGACTTTGTGCCCAAAGTGAAACCTTCCTGACGGCATCATCCCCGTAAGTACTACGAACTGTTGCCGGTTATCCTGTGCGTCCAGTATTCGGTCAAAGTCCCGGTGCGCAAAGACGAGGCCTCTCTTGAAGAGTCTGTGCGGGTTCTTCACTCGCTTCAACAGCTCCGAAGTCATCTGCTGCAGTCCGAATTCCTGAATGATTCGATCATAGTCTACATGCTCTAGCTCAAATTCCCAAGGTGTAATTCCTTTCGACATCCCGCAGGCAGCCTTCCTCGATTCGGCTGAGAGTAGAGTTCGCCTTCTGAAATAAATATAAGTGTTGAAAGCAGACTGAGAGGCGTTATGGCTTTGGGGAGCATTAGTTTTGGCTGAGTTTAGACAGAACGAAGCAAAGATGCTAGAATCGCTTGGGCGCATGCAAGGAAGAGCAGTACTGGAGCAGGTGGCTCGAGATAGCGCACTACAACTATCATCAGCAATGCGAGCGGCACTATCTCTTCAAGAGCAGAGACTCGTTGGGATAGTTGAGAGGAAGAGAACCATCGTCAGACTGACTGAGGAAGGCATCTCGTATGCTGAGATGAAAGTGCCTGAGCGAAGGCTGGTCGAAAGCGCACTAGCCGCCGGGGGCGAGGCAGATCTCGGAGAACTCAGCAGAAAGACCCGTGTCCCTGGGAATATGCTTCCCATAGCAATAGGATGGATACGAAGAAAGGGTTGGGCAGAGATCAGGAAGAAGGATGGGCAACTGGTTCTTTTGGTTAGGAAGGAACCCAGCGAGACTGCTGATGAGATACTTCTCAGAACTATCTATGAAAAAAAGCAGGTGGAGGCAAGAGATCTTTCTGATGAACTGAGAGAGGCTCTAACCGTTCTAAAAGGTCGCAACCTTGTTGATCTTGACGAGAAAGTCGACAGAATCTTGGAACTTACAGGTTCAGGAATCGATGTCGTTAGGAAAGGAGTCAAAGTTTCTGAGGAGATAACCGCCCTGACTTCGGACCTTATAGTGAGCGGTGAATGGCGGAACGTCAAGCTGAGAGAGTATGACATTTCGGCTGCCCCTCCCGAATTCTACCCCGGCAAGAAACACATCTTTGCCGAGTTCATAGAAGAAGCAAGAAGAATCCTGGCCGCTATGGGATTCGAGGAATACGAGGGCCCATTTGTTGAGACTGAATTTTGGAACTTCGACGTCCTCTATCAGGCTCAGGATCATCCTGCGAGAGAGATCCATGACAGCTATCGCGTGAGGCATCCAAAGCAAGGAACGATCGAGTTCCACGATCTAGCCGAGAGGGTTCGACGTACACATGAAGACGGTTGGACAAGCGGGTCAACTGGGTGGCGATACGAGTGGAGTTACGATGTTGCAAGGAGACTTGTCTTGAGAACTCAGACCACTGCGGTCTCCGTGAGATACTTGGCGACTCATCGTAGGCCGCCGATCAAGATGTACTGCCTATCCAAGATCTTTAGACCAGATGTTCTGGATGCGCTTCACGCTATGGAATTTCATCAGTTGGATGGCATTGTCGGAGATGAAGGCATCAATCTTCGACATCTCCTGGGCTTTCTTAGAGAGTTTGCCAAATCCTTGGGGTTAGGAGAAGTGAAGTTCAGGCCGCATTACTTTCCCTTCACGGAGCCAAGTGTTGAGTCTTACGTCAAGCATCCGAAGCTTGGATGGGTAGAATTCGTTGGGTCAGGAGTATTCCGTCCTGAGGTCCTAAAGCCTCTCGGAATAGACTTTCCGGTGATAGCGTGGGGCATGGGATTCGACAGGCTCGCAATGATTGCTCTCGGAATAGACGATATTCGTGAGCTTTACTCAAGAAGACTTGACTGGCTGAGGACGAAGCCACTGAGGTGAAATCGTGCCAACGATTGCCGTTTCGGTTCGGGACATTTGTGGCCTCATAGGAAGAGAGATGACGCTCGAGCAATTGTCAGAGGCTCTGAGTCTAACCAAGTGTGGCCACGGAACCTTAGTTGGCGACGAGATGACTGTCGAGGTGACTTCTGACCGTCCCGACCTCTTGAGCTCCGAGGGAATAGCAAGGGAGCTGAGAGGAATGCTGGGAATAGAGACGGGCCTGAGAAAGTTCAAGGTCGCCAAGAGCGATGTGACACTGAGAATCGATCGAAGCGTCCTTGATGTGAGACCTTACATGTCATCGGCTGTTGTCGAGGGCGTCCGCCTGTCAGGCGACGCTGTCAGACAGGTCATGCAGATGCAGGAGAAAATACACGCAACGTATGGAAGGAATAGAAGAAAGGTCTCTATCGGCGTGCACGACTTTGACACGGTGAGTCACGATCTTACGTACGCCGGTGTGGAGCCCGAGAAGATTAGCTTCGTTCCGCTTGATGAAGCTCGCACAATGAATGGAAAGGAGATTCTGGAGCTGACACCAAAGGGAAGAGAATACGGCCACATAATCAAGGCCTTTCCTCGTTATCCCCTACTTTACGACTCCAAAGGAAGCATTCTGTCCCTGCCGCCGATAATCAATGGGGTAGTCACCAAAGTAACCGACCGCACAAAGAACATTCTGCTCGATGTGACTGGAACTGATAAGGAACAAGTGGACTACGCCCTCATACTCATGGCAACTACGCTGGCTGAAAGAGGCGCCGCAATAAGGGACGTGAGAGTTGTCTCTCCTAACAAAGAGGAAAGAACGCCCAACCTGAGTCCGCATGCTTGGAAGCTGAAGACGAAGGAGGTTCGTCAAGTTCTGGGGGTCAATCTCACATCTAGGAAGATAGCAGGCCTTCTAGAAAGGATGCGTCATGGAATCAAAAATCGGACAAAGGACGTTCTCACAGTCATGGCTGCCCCCTATCGAAGAGACATCTTACACGAGGTAGATCTTGTAGAGGATGTTGCGATCGCGCATGGATACGGCAGATTCGAGCCAGTCGTTCCCTTAACCGCCACGATGGGTCGCGAAAGGGATCTCACCGTGTTCACAGGTGTCGTCCGAGATCTCATGGTAGGCTTTGGATTCCAAGAGGTGTTCACTTTCATAATGACTAGCATGCAAGTCCTATTCGAAAATATGGGAGTTCCCCCAGGGGAAGTGGTCGAAGTCGAGAACCCTGTATCCGCAGAATACTCAGTACTCAGGAACTGCCTGCTCCCCGGAACCCTCAACTTTCTGAGTTACAATAGGCATGTATCCTATCCGCAGAGGGTCTTCGAATGTGGCGATGTGGTCCTGGTTGACGAGAAGATGCCCACTAGAACCCTGAACCGAAGGAAACTGTCAGGAGCAATATGTGATTACACAGTAAGCTACGAGGATATTCAAGCTGTCATCTACTCGCTCCTGCAAAATCTCGGGGTAAAGGAATGGTCCGTTGATCGGCTGGACCATCCCTCCTTCATCCGTGGAAGAGCGGGGATGCTGATGGTTCATGGTCATGAGGCAGGAGTTCTTGGAGAAGTCAACCCGCCGGTCCTTGAGCGGCTCGGCCTTGAGAATCCGATTGCCGCCTTTGAGGTCGACGTTGAAACACTGATGTCCGAGCGGAGAAGCAGCAAACAAGGTAATGCTTAATCTTTCCCTCTACAAACCCTGAATGTAGCGTCCGTGGGCTATTCGGATGCGACGTGCGAGGACATGCCTACCTCTGAGAGAGCCGACCGAGTGGGGAGCTTCCCCTCTATGACGCTTGGTGTTAGTGTTGTAGGCAACAGAGCGGCCTTGAGAGAACCTCTCAGGTCCACTCACAGTTCGCAAGACGTCGCAACTCGAGAAGATCAGTTGGAGGACGACACAACAGCTTAAAACGCCCACGGGACAGGCAGTGGTCACATGGAGGCGTCTAGGCGTTGAACATTGACGAGAAGGTCCAGCTCGTTTCAAGAAATGCTGAAGAGGTAGTGACTCCTTCAGAGCTAGCATCCCTGCTAGGAACCAAATCCAACCCAAGAGCATACTGGGGATTCGAGTGTTCCGGGTTCATGCACATCGGGATCGGACTGGTCACCAGCGCCAAGATCAAAGACATGGTCAAGGCAGGGTTCGACTTCATCGTATTCCTAGCTGATTGGCACTCATGGATCAACAACAAACTTGGAGGTAACATGGACAACATCCGAACCTGCGGAGAATACTTCAAAGACTGCTTCACAGCTCTCGGGGTTCCGCGGGACAAGGTCAAGTACATCTGGGCTTCGGAGCTAACAGCCGACAGAGACTACTGGGAGAAAGTGATACGCATCGGGAAACTTTCCTCCTTACACCGCATTTGGAGGGCAATTCCTATCATGGGCAGAAGCATGGAGGCGTCAGATATCGAGGCGGCAGCTTTGATGTATCCATGCATGCAAGCAGCAGACATATTCCACATGGACCTGGATGTGGCGTGTGCAGGAATAGATCAGCGTAAGGCACACATGCTCGCAAGAGACGTCGCGGATAAGATAGGTCGGAAGAAGCCGGTGTGCGTTCATACGCCCATCTTGGCCGGTCTACTGGAGCCTGTATCTGAAGGGACTGAAGTATTCGATGAGGACTCGGAGATGGACCGAAAGATCAGATCGAAAATGTCCAAGAGTATCGCTGAAAGCGTAATACGCATTCATGACAGCCCTGGAGAGATAGAATCCAAGATCAAGGCCGCCTACTGCCCGCCAGAAATCACGAAGGGAAACCCGATCTTCGAGATCGCGAAGTACGTAGTCTTCCCAGAAGAGGGAGGCCTACACATAACCCGCGCCGAGAAGTACGGCGGACCAGTCGACTTCAGATCTCTAGTTCAGCTGGAAGAAGAGTACTCTCGGATGCGATTGCATCCTCTGGATCTCAAGGAGGCGGTAGCTGAGTCTTTGATACGGATCCTTGAACCAGTAAGAAGATTCTTTGACAATCACCCAGAGACCCTAAACGCTATGAAGACAATTGAGGTCACAAGATAGGAGATGTCATGTCGAGTCGAGCAAGAAGAAAGGAGAAACTAGAGAAGGTTCTGCGCAGATTATGTGTCGAATCCAGCTCCGGAACTGTCATAATAGTTGAAGGAAGAAAGGACGAAGCCTCGCTGCGTAGACTCGGAGTGACAGGCCGAATCGTTTGCTTCAAGAGTTCAGGAAAGGGTCTTGTCGACTTTCTGAGCCACATACATGCCAAAAAGGCGATAGTCCTCACCGACTTTGACAATGAGGGAAAGGCGATCTCAGCTCGAATAGAAGAGGAACTTGCTCACATCAACGTAGCAACAGATAACGTACTTCGACGCAAACTTGGTGCCCTTGTCAGACAGGAAGTAAGAACGATCGAGGGTCTATTTCGCTTTGTGGAAAAAATGAGAGCGGAAGAGACCTAGGGACTCATTCAACAGGAATTCAGCGGCTCGCCAAAGTGTCTATCAGATCCAGTAGTCTGCAAGAATATCCCCACTCATTGTCGTACCAAGCCAGAACTTTCGCCATCTTACGGCCGACCACCATCGTTGAGAGACTATCGAATATCGCAGAATGCGGATTCCCTATTATGTCAACAGAGACAAGCGGATCGATCGAATACTCTAGGATAGATCTCAGCTCGCCGTTCGCTGCCTTACTGAACGCTTCGTTTACAGACTCCACTGTTGCTTCTCTTTCCAATTCAGCAGTCAGATCCAGTATCGACCCGTTAGCCACGGGCACCCGAAGGGCAACCCCGTCAAGCTTCCCCTTGAGCCTCGGAAGGGCCATCCCCACCGCCACTGCTGCGCCCGTTGTTGTTGGTATTATTGACAGTGCAGCAGCCCTGGCTCGTCTCAAATCCTTGTGGGGAAGGTCAAGAACTCTTTGATCGTTGGTGTATGCGTGGACTGTTGACATGAAGCCCCTGATGATGCCGAAGCTGTCGTCGAGAACTTTCGCAACCGGGACCACACAGTTCGTGGTGCATGAACCCATCGAAATCACAGAGTGTCTTTCCGGGTCGTACGTTTCATCATTTATTCCTGGCACTATGGTCACATCGGCATTTCTAGAAGGCGCAGCTATGATTACCTTCCTTGCACCGGACGAGAGGTGTTTCGAGGCGTCCTCTCTCTTTGTGAAGACACCTGTCGATTCTACGACTATGTCGACATCGAGTTGCTTCCAAGGAATTTCCTTTGGATCTCTTTGTGAAAGCACCTTTGTTTCTTTGTCGTTGACCGTGAAAGAATCGCTGCTGCATCCTACTTCTGTATCTAACACCCCGTGAATGGAGTCGAATTTGAGAAGGTGTGCTAGCGTCTTAGAGTCGGTCAGATCGTTGACAGCTACAATCTCGATCTTTTCCTGATTCTTCATTGCTGCCCTGAAGAATACTCGACCTATTCTTCCGAACCCGTTGACTCCCACCCTAACAGCCAAAACTCAGGTCACCAAGCTCTGACCTCTCAACGTGTTCCGCTGATAGAAGAGCTTTACTGACAGCTATGCGGCCAATGAAAACAGATAAAGAAACTTGATATAAGGCAACAGCCCTTGGACTAGACGGTGCTAGTGTAGAACAGAAACGAACATTACGTAATTGGAATCTGCTCAACAACAATTGCCGGAGGATTAAGACTTTGGTGGAAACTGCGCAGTTTACATCTACTACGAAATACGTCGTCAAGGCAAGGTTCGAGGTAGACGGCGTCGTCGAGAAACCGGACGTGATCGGCGCTATCTTCGGTCAAACTGAAGGCCTATTCGGACCAGACCTAGACCTGCGAGAACTACAGAAGGGCGGACGAGTAGGAAGAATTGAGATCGAACTTGAATCGAAACAGGACAAGACTTGGGGAACGATAACGATACCATCAAGTCTCGATAGGCCTTCCACAGCGCTGATAGCAGCAGCCATTGAGAGCGTCGATAGGATAGGGCCATGCGAAGCAAAGGTGATGCTTGAATCCGTCGAGGACATGCGTGATGAAAAGAGAAAGGCCATCACGAACAAGGCCAAAGACATATTACGCAAATGGGTCGTTGAAGCCCAGCCAAGTACGGAAGAGATCCTGAAGGAAGTTGCACAGGCAATTCGAAGTGCCGAAGTCGTAGACTATGGCCCTGAGAACCTTCCAGCAGGACCAGAGATCGAAACCAGCGGGTCAATAGTTCTGGTTGAGGGAAGAGCCGATGTCATCAATCTTCTCAAGTGCGGAATAAAGAATGTCATTGGAATCGAAGGGACAAAGATACCTGAATCGGCCATTCAGATCTCAAAGAACAAGGAAGTGACCGCCTTCCTAGACGGGGATCGTGGAGGCGACCTCATATTGAAGGAGCTCCTCCAGGTGGTTGACCTTGACTACGTAGCCCGAGCTCCGCAAGGCAAAGAGGTCGAAGAGTTAACTCCCAAGGAGATACTGAGGGCGCTGAGGGAGAGGACGCCCGTTGCGGAGGTGTCCTACAAGAAGCCTCCTGCGGTGGTTCCCATTGCGTTGCCGAGCAAGATAGCTGAGACTGCGTCTCAACTCAAGGGAACTCTAGAGGCAGTACTATTCGATGAGTCTGGAACTGAGCTCATGCGTATTCCTGTGAGCGAGCTTGCTGAGAAGCTTCCTGAGGCACAAGGAGTTCACACTTTGGTTTTCGATGGAGTGGTCACTCAGAGACTCCTGGACATGGGCGAACAGAAAGGCCTGAGGTATATCGTTGGCGACAGAGTCTCAGAGGGCGCCAAGAAGCCTTCCAATATCAAATTGATGACGATAAGTGACCTTCTAGACAGACAATATTGATGCCTTGAACAATCTAACCCCCTCCTTTTTTATCATCTTCAAGTCCAACAGCACATTATCCTAGTGTTTGATACCCGACATGTACTAGTGGTAACGTGATCTGGGATGTTCAAGCTGGAGGGAGTCATGCCTCGTCTTGTGAATCAGCTCGGACGGAATCGTAGGGTTGACGCAGAAGCGCTGAGACGATGCGTCACGTCTTGGATCGAGAAAAGCGATCGTCGATCTTCATCTCATCTGATAAGAAGGGACTCACCATGACAAGCCTTGACGACCTCGCCCAGAAAGTCAACTCCATGACTGGAGAGGAAATGTTCACCCTGGTTCGCAAGGTTGAATCAATACTAAGAAACGAGAGGTATCTAGGAAAACAGGGAGATCTTGAGATAGCACAAGGGCTTGTTCGGATACCTTCATCAGGGGATCTCATAGTTGTGGGAGACCTTCATGGAGATCTGGATAGCCTAATCGGAATTCTGAGTAATAGTCATGCTGTTGAAATGGCTGACGAAGGTCGAGGAAGGATTCTCTTCCTGGGTGATTACGGCGACAGGGGAGAGAAGTCTCCTGAAGCATACTTCGTCGTGCTCAGTCTAAAGTCTCTTTTTCCTGCCTCCGTGATCCTTCTTAGGGGTAACCATGAAGGACCCAGGGATTTGCAAGCCTCCCCCTACGATCTTCCCTACCAGTTTCGCGGCAGATTCCATGATTTGGGTCGTCAGATCAGCAGTGAGATAGAAGGACTCTTTGAGACTCTGCACCACGCAGTTATTCTTGATGAAAAGTATCTGTTCCTGCACGGCGGAGTGCCCAGCCTAGCTCAGTCATTAGATGAAATCGCACAGGCCAACTTGACTCACCCCGGGACAACTCACCTAGAGGAGATTCTTTGGAGCGACCCTGTAGACGGCATGGAAGGAACAGCTCCGTCTCCTAGAGGAGCCGGGAGGCTCTTTGGGGAGGACGTGACGGGCCGTGTACTCAACCTTACAAATGTGAAAACGCTCATTCGTGGCCATGAGCCATGCCACGACGGTTTCTTCGTATCACATCGCGGAATGATCCTCACGATTTTTTCCAGAAAGGGACCTCCGTACAACAATAGGCACGCAGCATATCTTCGCATCGACGCTTCACACCCCCCAGTCTCGGCCGACAAGCTCTCAAGATTTATGTCTCTTCTATAGACCGCTAGCTCCTTTTGCCAGCTGGTCCATTGTTCCGAGAAACTCGTTCTCCTTCCCCTTCGGAATGACTCCGCTCGCAGCGAACGTGTGCCCGTCGCCCAGGCCGTCCACCATCTTTGCAGCTTGAGAGAGAAGAGCTGAAACTGGTGGGGCCGACGCCGCCTTCACCTTTTCCTCCAGCGCCGTCGGAAGTCTGGCAGACGCTTTCACATACATTCCTTTGAGTCTGCCAAAGTTTGGTACTTCCGGCTCAACATTCATGAAGCCAACGAGATACTTCAGGGGATGAAGGATTCCTTGATATTTCAAGTAGGAACAGAAGCTCCCGATGGTCTTTGTGCCCATGCCTTTGAAGATCTCTCCGGCATGGAACCATTGAACTCGCTCCATCTCACTCAGGCCGTCTGCGCGAATCTTCGAGAGCAGATCCTTGTTCGCCCTCTTCCTTTTCTCTTCAAGTTGGTCTATCTTACTTTGTATTTCTGCACTTATGCCGCCAAGGCATGCTTCAACTGCCAGCTCTGGGCCGTTCTCATAGTAGCCGACAGAGCCCAGTATGGTCAATTTGCTTGAGAAGGTTCGATAGGAGACCGCGCGCCCAAGCCCGGACACAACATAGTCCTCGCCTTTGGCAGATCTCCTAACAGAAATCTCTCGTAGACGGGAGGCATCTTCCAAGGCTATCTTGTTCAATGATACTAGGTCTCCAGGTATCTCAGCCGATCCGATTACAGCGAGCCTGGCTAGGCCTTCGCCTCGTGGAGAGAATTCCTTTGAGAATAGATACGCGACAGTGGAAGCAGAAGCGTCTCTTTCACCGCTTAGGCCAAATAGTTCTGGGTTTCCGATGATTAGATCGTCGCTTTCAACAGGTTCTGCATCGTGGTGATCTAAGAATAGTACAAGATTTTGTCCACGGTCTCTCTCTGAGATCAGTCTTGCGTGTGGCGAGCCGATGTCAGAGTAGACAATAAGCCTCCCGGCCCGGCTGTGTGATCTGGATACTACCTCAGGAAATATCTTTTCAATGCAGATGAGTCTTGTTTCGAACCCTGCTTGTTGGAAGAAAGCTCTGCAGATCGCGCCCGAAGCCAAACCGTCGCCGTCGTCGTGATGCCAGATCTCAACAGACTTGGGCTCATGCTTTCTTAGTCTTTCAGCTGCTCGCCTGAGATGGTTGATGAACCTGCTTTCTCTTTCTCCTGGAGTTTCTCTCATCTGGCGTCCTCTCAGGGCAGTTTCTTAGACATTATGACCGCGTCCTCTCGATCGTGATAATATTGTCTGATCAGACCTGATTCTTGAAACCCGAGCTTCCTGTAGAACTTCTGCGCGGGAAGATTCGACGCACGGACCTCCAAATCAACTCGTCTGACCCCCTTTTCCTGAAGTACCTCCATGATTTCTGTCACTAGTCTTGTTCCTACACCTCTTCTTCTAGATTCATTACGAACAGCGATGGAAATGATGTGTCCGGAATCTCCCCTCACTGTCGCCAAGATGTAGCCAATTGTTCGTTCCTTGGAAGTAGCGACCAAGAAGGTTTCAGGAGTTTCCTTTGCCATAGCAGCAAGAATGTGGGATGGATATGGCGACGAGAAGATGTCGCGTTCGATTTCACAGATGTCTTCAAGAGTTTCATCCCGAACTCTTGTGATCTCTACGCCTACGTCGCTCAATTCCGAATTTCTTCTCGTGAAGAGGTCTTCACTAGAGATTGACTGAGAAAGGTTAAATAAAAACTGAGGATGTGTAGAGTTTCGCGCCTACGTCGGACATGGAGGGAATTGACATAGCTGAGAAGAGAGTCGAACGATGGGGCATAGCGAACATATACTCATCGTTCAACAACACAATCGTTCATATCACAGACTTGAGCGGAGCCGAGACTATCGCAAGGAGTTCCGGAGGCCAACATGTGAAGGCAGATCGCCTACAAGGTTCTCCTTATGCCGCGATGCAGTCCGCAGCGGCCGCTTCAAGGATGGCGAAGGACAAAGGGATAACCGCCCTCCACATCAGAGTCAGGGCTCCTGGAGGCCACGGCGCGAGAACCCCTGGAACGGGCGCTCAGGCAGCCATCAGGATGCTGGCCAGATCGGGCTTCATGATAGGGAGAATCGAGGATATCACTCCGATACCACATGACGGAACGAGAAGGCCAGGCGGGAGAAGAGGGCGAAGAGTCTAGGGCTCCTATTTCCATCCGGACTTGATTCGTCGGAGCGTGAGTTTTCATAGTCAGACATTTGTCGTCAATGTTGTTCGGGATATTGCTAATCGTTTTCGGTTTTCTATGGCTGGCATCTGACCAAGGATGGATTAGACTATCCCACGGACTGGTTCTAGCCGCAGGCGCCATGCTCGTAGGGGTCTGGCTAATAGTCCGAGCTCTGATTCGCAAGTAGTCTCTAGGATTTCACCCAGACGATCATATGTACCGCAGGCAGTCACATTGCTCTGAGTGCTTCAACTCTCTTTTCTAAAGGTGGGTGTGTGGCGAACAGTTCATCCAGAGGGTTGCGGTTCGGATCTGAGATGAAGAGGTGTGAGATTGAGTCAGTGACTTCCATTTTGCCTCTGTTATACTTCATGATCTTCTCCAGAGCCGAGGCGAGTCCCTCGGGGTAGCGTGTGAGCTGAGCAGAGCTTGCGTCGGCAAGGAATTCGCGTCTTCGAGAAATCATGGCTTGCACGAGACGACTTGCGATGGGAGCAAGTACCGCAAGCACAAGTCCGACTAAAATCAGAATGCCCAGTCTTTCATCTCTTCTTCGTTCGCTGCGTCTCTGCTGAGGTCCTGCAAACCAATATGCTCGAAGAAGCATGTGGCTCAATATTGCAGCCAAACCGACGAGAACAGCGATGAGCGTCATGAATCTGATATCGAAGTTCTTGATGTGGGAGATCTCGTGTCCTACAACGCCTTCAAGCTCGGTGCGATTCAGGTGCGTCAAAGCGCCGGTCGTCACTGCGATCGAAGCGTGCTCAGGGTCTTTTCCAACAGCGAAGGCGTTTATCTCATCGCTCTCAACAACATAGCTTTTTGGGGCTGGGATGCCTGCTGCGATGCTCAGTCCCTCAGCGGTGTTGATCAGGAATGTTTCCCTAGTAGCATCTGCTGGCCGAGCATTCGTTGCTGTCAGTACTATCTGATCGCCGTAATTGTAACTAATCTGTACGTGGGCAATCATAAGGACGGTGGCGAAGATGGGGAGAAGCAGGGCGAACTCGGGCAGAAAAACTGTGGCGATCACGTATACAAGCCCAATCACTATGCTGACAACAAGAATAGTGAGGAGGAGAGAGTCTCTCTTGTTTCTTGATATCTGCTCATAGAAGCTACTTCTCTGCATCAAAAGGTCACTTTGACAGGCGCTCTCTCCGCCTCTGGAATCTCAAGATATGGCCGTTGCTGCGTTCTTCCCATCAGGCCTGCGAACCATCGTCCTGGCAGTGTTGAGATCACATTGTTGTAACCGAGTACTGAATCGTTGTAGAACTGCCTAGCGTAGGCGATCTTGCTCTCTATTCCGTCCAACTGCTCTTGGAGGAGCTTGAAGTTCTCGCTTGCTCGTAGCGTAGGATAGTTCTCGGCGAGCGCGAAGATAGTCTTCAGAGCACCAGCCAACGCATTACCTGCCTCCATTCTTTCCTTCACGCTGCCAGCCCCGAGCATCCGTTCCCTAGCTTGCGTCACCATCTCTATTGCTTTCTGCTCATGCTTCATGTATCCCTTGACTGTTTCAACCAGGTTCGGCACTAAATCTGCACGCTTCTTAAGTTGTACATCTATCTGGGACCAAGCATTATCGATCCTGTTAGAGAGCACAGTTATTCGGTTGTAGTAGCTGAAAATCAATGCCACTACTATGATTACAAGTACTATTCCTACTATCCATTCCAGCAAATCTGTCACTTCCGACCAATCGGTAAATCTTGCCGATATAAGTCTTCTCTGATTCAAGAAACTCACGAAAACTTCAGGACGAAGGAAACCAGTTCGGAGCAAGCTTGAGCTGCCATTTCAGACGTGCATGTACCATCTCGCTCCGTCCGATGTGAAAGTCTTTAATACGAGCTGGCATGTTTTTTACCAACGAGTTAGAAAAAACTCATGAGACAGAAGGAAGGACTGAGTTCGAATATTGCCACGTTTGCCTTTCCCTCTCGTCTTTTCTTCGTTTCAACATCCGCTTTAGAAGAGAGGTGAGCTTCATGAAGATAGTCGAGCTTAGACCGGGCATGAGACGTGTGGAAATCACTGGAAAGATAGTCGAGAAATCTGAGACCAGACAAGTCACGACTAGGTTCGGTGACGCAAGCCGGGTTGCAACCGCGGTTCTTCAGGATGAGAGCGGTACCGTAAAGCTGTCACTTTGGAACGAGGCCATCGACCAAGTCAATGTGAATGACACTGTGAAGATTGAAAACGGATACGTTACAACCTTCAGGGGAGAGACCCAACTAAACGTCGGAAGATATGGCACGATTAGTGTCGTGAGCTAGCTTCGGCA
>CAZGZF010000015.1:0-21268 GCA_964529995.1 uncultured Candidatus Bathyarchaeia archaeon | reverse complement strand
CGAGGATAGGTTCCTTCGGGCATGATCACTCTGACTGTCTTGGCTGCAATCCCATGGTTCTGTTCAAGTATCTGCTCAGTCGGCATCAAGGCCTTGGCCAGAGCCACCGCTTCACCTTTCAGGGACATCAACACCAGCGGAGTCTTATTCATTATTCCTTCGTCCAATTTGACTACGCCAGGTATCGCCAGATCCGCACCATGGCAGATCGCGTCCACAGCCGAATCGCGGATGTAGATCTTCGGTATGAATTTGAACGCCTCCTCAACGGGCCGGACGATCTTTCTGAGTCCTTCCTCGTCTCTTCCGCTTTTCCAGTCGTCGTAGGCTTCGAGGAGGTCGTACATTGAACACAAGTTCCTGTCCTCATCGAACGGCCCAGCTCTTGTCCTTCTCAGCTCACTCATGTGGGCTCCGCATCCAATTGCCTCTCCTATGTCGCTGCAGATTTTCCGTATGTATGTTCCAGCTTGGCAGTCAGCTCTGAAGAGGACGCTTCTTCCTTCGATCTCAAGGATCTCCAGCGCGTAGATCGTACGTCTTCTGACGATTCGTTTGACGGAGGCTCTGAGGGGCGGCCTCTGGAATATCTCTCCACTGAACTCGGCAAACGTGTCTCTTATCGTCTGCTCAGCGACATCATCGTGGAGCTGCATCACACATACGTAAGTCTTTCCGGAAAGAAGAAATGCTTGAATCGCCTTCGTCGCGTCTTCGAAGGCGACTGGAAGCACTCCGGTGACCTTTGGATTTCCCCCACCAGTTTAGGCGTCAAGGGTTCCGCCGTGTCCGGCGTGCTGCAGCTCCAGCATCCGTTTGACCCAGGCCACGACCTCGTGGCTTGATGGACCCGGCGGTTTATCCAAATTGACTACGCCGAAACGAATGTGAAAATCGATCGGCCTCCGGTAGGGATCGTATCCGATGGTCGCGTCCGTCTCAGCCTTCGCCTTGGATACGGTTTCCCTTTCCATCTCCCATGGAGGAAGAAGCTTCATGCTAATCCCAAATCAACTGTGGCCAGTTGCAATTAAACTGATTGCGCAAGCGGTGCGAAGCGTTGCCTACAGTACCTTGGGTTTTGCTCTAGTCTTCACTGTTGCTGTCTTCTTGGCCTTCTCAAGTGCCTTTAGAACCTCATCGTCTGTCGCGTCCTTCTTCAGATCAACTTTGTCCCGCGTCGGCTCGATGTGTCTCACGTTTGTTCTGCGGCGCCTGACACCTGACAGCGATTCCGGCCCTGTCACGAGGACGTAGTTGTTGTCAATAACGTCAACAATCACGCATTTGCCGCCGAGTTCACGCCCTGCCGTCTTGATGCAGATTCTTCCAACTTCGATCGCAGCCATTTTGGGAGTCACTTCTTGGCCTTTTCCGCAAGATAGTCGGTCATGATGTTCTTAAGAATTTTCATGTTCTCCTCGAGAGGGTGGAGGCTCGTGTCGAAGATCACGTCGTATATGGATAGGTCAGAAGGGTCGATCTTGTAGAAGCGTGTGAACCGATCCCTCTGAGCTGCCTCCCTCATCAGAGTCTGTTTCTTGGCTTCGTCGAAAGAGATTCCATCGCGTAGAGCAATCCTTTCGAACCTCACATCATCAGGAGCCGTGAAGAATATCTTAACATCGGCTGTTTCTCTGGCCATCCATGCTGAAAGCTGCCCATCTAGCACGACATTGCCTTTCTCCGCTTCGCGCTTTGTCATGTCGTCGATCAGAATGTCTATGTGCGAATCCCTGTTTGCTTCATCTGTCTGCTGCTCCAGTGTCAGCCCTTTCTCCTTCGCGATCCTTCGGAAGAACTGTCCTGCAGAGACGAGTCTCAGACCGTAGAGCTTAGCAATAGCCCGGGCGTAGGTCGTCTTTCCAGAGCCGTGCAGGCCGCTGATCGCTATTACAAGATCCACTCAGACTTGACCTCGGGCTTCGCGTCTGAAGGCTTCCCTGAGGCATTCGTGGCAGACTGTGCCGCCGTATGCCCGTGAAGGCCTCCTTCCTGATGCAGGGTACTTCCAGATGCGAGATCGCGGTGTGCCTCTCACTGGTGACCCACATATCGAGCATTTTGGCGCTCCCGGCCTCTTCCGCCTGAACTGGAGACTGACTCGGCCGCCGGGAGATCGAATCGTGATCCTCTTGCGCTTTCTCGTACGACGAGCTCGCCTGACCAATATCTATCATTCCTGCTCTGGGTATGTGCCCAGGAGCCTTGATGTCGGGAGGCTTATTGCAAAGGAACAGATCAGATACCACGTGAAGTATGAGACCTTGATCGGAAGCGCAGCTCCTCCACTGAGCGGAGGCCCTTCCAAAAGCCATCTCATGGCGAAGGGGGAGTAGGCTGTGAACATCCTCTCAATCAAAGTTCCGTAGAACCTGCTCAGCAGGTTCCAAACCAGAATAAACGGGACGAAGAAAATCAGTGTGACTTTCATCCGATCAAACATCATCTTGCTCTGAAGTCGCATGATCGCGGCCTGTTTCTTCGTGGCCTTTGCCAGCAATTGCTTGTCTCCAGATTTTCTTGCCTTATTGAACTCCGCCTGCCATGTCTTGACTTCAGCTGACATCTCCTTCATCGCACGTACGTTGACAAGAAAGCGGTTGGCCAGATTTGACGTGATAGCTAGGGCACCTGCAACAGCAAGTATGAGAAAGGTGGAGTTAGGTATCATTTCGTAGGGCATCAGCGCAGTCATGAACCACTTGACTATCTCATCAAGTATGTTCAAGGTTGGCCTCCAAGCTTCCCGACTATTGTCTGCAGCAGCTCTTTGGCTGCTTGAACCTGTCTTCCAGGTTCATTCCTTATAATCTTCACCGGGGCCCCTGTGAGGACTGAACACGCGGACGCAGTCGACCTTGACCATGCAACATCGAACTCAACTTCTCCTGGCGGGACGGAATCCCGTGTCCTGCTCGTATCCATGGTCCTCCTCCGCGCGACCTCCCTTGGCGGCGCCTCCAGAAGAACGAGGAGATCTGGCGCCAATTTGCTCAGAACGTTTTCAGGTAACCCGGCCCACAGGCCAGTAGTAGTCTTGACGAACATGTGAGTATCAACAATCAGTATCTCGTTTTCTTTCATCTTGGAGATCTCAGCCGCGGCCTCGACCTGGATCTTCTTCTGGAGCTCTATGCTCTCTGCCCGTATTTTGTCCCGATCCGTATCTCGGCCTGATCTTCTGAGCAGCTCTGTTAGGACTGTTCCGAATGTCACGACTCTCAGCTTCAATCCAGCTGCCTTGGCTTGTGCTTCGAGTTCTCTAAGAACCGTCGTCTTCCCAACCCCTGGTATCCCAGTCACAATCACTGTGGCGGGCAATTGCATCACTTTCCTAGAAGTGTCCGAACAGCTGGGTAGAGCTCACTGATCCTTTCCTGAGCCAGTATCTGGTAGTATTGCTGAATGATACCTATGGAGAGAAGGATACCCATGCCTGAGCCGAAGGCCCCTAGGAAATCCGCGAACGAAGCTATTGCGCCGACAACCAGTCCACCCAACACAGTTACTGTCGGTATGTATCTTGAGAGCACTTGCTGAACCGGAGCATATGACCGTCTGAAGCCTTCTATCTGCATGCCTGAGTCCACGAGCTGCTTGGCCACGGTTCTTGCGTCCATCCCGCCTACCTCAATCCAAGTCATAGAGAAGAACACGCATATTGTCATCATCATTGCTGCATAGACTAGCGCACGAATGGGGTCCTGCACCACGTTTTCCAGAGTTCTAGGGGAGACAACGTAGTACGCGAGTCCCTGCGTGGGCTCGTACCTCTGACCCTGAGCCTGAAATACTCCGAGGAGGTTCAGCCAGAAGTTCGTTCCTGACTGGTTGTACCTGGACCAGATCAACTGCGTGATGAAGTATATGTTGCCAAAGAGGGCTGCCGTAAAGATGACGGGGATGTTTGATACGTAGAGGAGTTTGATTGGAAACCTGCCTCTGAATCCTCTAAACCTTGCATGCGAAACAGGGACCTCCACCCTCAGTCCATCAATGTATATTATGGTCGCGAAGACGGCCAAGGTTGTCAGCAAGCCAATCATGTCGGGCAGTCCTTCCGGACGATGGAGCATGCCCCAGATTCCAGATGATGACCATACTGATTGCGCAAACGCAACAATCGCCCCCAAGTACTTCTTATCGCTCATCGGACCCATTGGAGCAAGCGAATCCCACAGTATCCTCTGAGCAACTCCTGCTACAATGAAGAGGCTGATCCCGCTTCCGAGGCCCCAACCCTTCTGCAGTAATTCGTCCAAGAGTATTAGCACGATGCCAGCGCTGATCAATTGTATGACTATGACAAAGCCTGTTTGCGCTGTAATCGTTGTTCCAAACGCTCCTGCAAGCATGTAGGCGCTTATTTGAAAGACGTACATCAGTATCGACAGGACCTTGCTTGCAGTCGTAAAGAGCGATCTGTCTTGAGGATTTGTAAAGTCCACCTTTATCATCTGTGAGCCTGCAAGCACTTGAAGAATCAGGCCTGCAGTGACGATTGGACCGATTCCCAGCTCCATCAATGTCCCTCTCTCCGAAGCGAAGATGACACGCATGGCGCTGAATGGGTCCTCGGCGCCTGCTCCTCCAACACCATAGAGAGGTATCTCCGTCATGACTAGATAGCCGATGAGGACCATGACAGTCCAGAACAGTTTCTCGTTGAATGAGACCTTTCGTTCAGGGCCCGTCACTGTTGGGACAAAGCCCGCAAGCGGTCGAAAGAGTTCAATGAAGCGAACCAGTGTAGGCACCTACTTGGGATGGACTATTTTGCCTCCCGCTGCTTCCACTTTCCGGACGGCGGACTTCGACGCCTTCTCAACTCTAAGGGCCATGGGCCGTGTGAGAGCTCCTTCTCCGAGGAGTTTAGTGTAGCCCAATCTTGAGAGGTCGAGCAGAGGCAGCTCTCCTTTTGACGTGTCCTTTGGCGTCTCCGGCGTGATACGTGTCAGATCTCCGATATTTATCGTTCGAACCGTTCTCCGGAAAGCCCTTGCAAAACCTTGCTTGCCTCTTTTGACACCTTCAGCCAAGAGTCTGGTCTTCTTGTGTTTGAATGTGCCGGCTCGGCCTCGGCCTCCCCTCATTCCGCTGTCTCTGTGTTGACCAGAAACTCCCCATCCGTGAGTTCTTGATCCACGCATCCTCCTGACTTTTCTGTGTCTTGTGGGCAAGCTAGGTATCACCCTCGGCGAGGCGTTTGGTCTCTGTTCAAGTGCGGTCAATTTAACCTTTTGGAAGGATCAGTGATATGTTCGGTTGTGATCAGCCGGCAACTGGAAATTGGTTTCAAAATCGGGAACTCTGAGTGACTCGCCGCCTACGACTTCGTCAGATCATTCGAGATATGAGGGCCGTGATCTCTGGTCCTCTATCGCCCAGTTCGCCTCGATCCTGAAATGGGCGTTTCAGAGCTCTCTTGAATCCGCCTTTGGGCGGATGGAGATGGAAGATCCGAGGAATCCCTGCTTCGCGGAGTCTACTTAGCGGAATCTCTGCTCGATCTATTGCCTCGACAAGCCTTTTGATTGATGTTACTTGGAGCTTCTCTTTCACGTACTTGTCTGAGAGTCTGTCCGCTCCTCTCGGTCTGCACCGCTTTTCGAGCAAGGCGCAGAGAATTTCCATGTCTGCTTCACCCCAGGTCACGTAATCCTTTGCTGTTCTCAGCATTCCGAGCGAGTCAGGTCTGTCGTAGATGAGAACGGCGCAGTGCTTCCGTTTGAGACCCAGCATATTCAATGTGGCTTCCACATCTCTGGGGACTCCGGCTTCTCCGCGGAGTCTGACGGCGACGATGCATTTTACCTTCGGAGTGATCTTCGGAGGTTCTTTAGGGGCCCTTCTAGGAGGTTTCTTCTTCCTATCGCTGGGCCTCCGCTTCTTTTCTGCCAAGGATCATTTACCTTACCCAGTCAGTCGGAGCTACGATCCTGTAGGTGGCTCGCAGCGCATCGTAAACCGCATAGGCCGTTGAGGAGGCGGTTGATGTGGATCCGAAGCTTCTCGTCCAGCAGTCCTTCACGCCAGCTAGCCTCAAGACGACTTTCGGTATCTCTCCTGCAACCAGTCCAAGCCCACGTGGACCAGGAATGACCTCCACCGTGACGCTACCACATTTGCCTCTCACTCTGAATGGCAGGGAGTGAGGGTGGTTGCATGCGCATTCCCAGCTTCCGCATCCCCTTCGTATGGGAATCGTGTTGAGCTTTGCCTGAACGGTGGCCTTGTCAATGGCGATTCTGACCTGTCTCGCCTTTCCGTCGCCAACGCCCACGAAGCCTTCTCCGTTCCCGACAACGACTACTGCTCTGAAACGGGATTTCTCCCCTGCATCTGTCTGCTTCTGGACGAAGCCTATCTCCAGAACTTCATGTTGGAGGTTCGGAAGAAGTGTATCCACGACTTGATGTTCCATTATCCTTAGGCCTTGCGTGAAGACATCATCGATGGAGACTATCTTTCCCTCTTGTACCATCTTTCCGAGCTTCGTCTTCGGATTCCAAGACGCATCGGGAGATCCCTCTCTTCGAGACATTTTCGCTATTCGACCTCCTTTCGAGGCAGCTTCTCTGAACCTGCAATCTTCTCCTTCGCTCTCTCGAAGAGGGAGGGAAGATCTTCAGGTTTCAGTCTCCTTGAGAGATACCCAGAGAACTGAGACTTGTATCTCTCCGGGGTTGCTGACAGCTCTCTTGCGTATTCGGCGATGTGTTCTCCTTTGACTCGTGAATCGGGGGGAAGCACCTCCTTGTCATGCGGTATCTCGACACCTGCGTCGACTGCACCCTTCAGCGCTCCGAAGACTCTCGCTCCCTTACTGACTCTTCGAAGGCCAAGATCGAGGATCGCCTTGTGTATTCCCTTCCTAACCGCCCTCACTCCCGCCAGCATGCCAGTGAGATAGGCTGCGGGAACGCTTCCTCCTCCACCTCTCCAGTTGAACTTGCCAAGCTCAATGGATTTCGCTGTCGCCTGTACGTGGTCGCCCTCTGGCTTGGCCTCCACGAACTGCACGCAAGTATGCTTATTGGATGTTCTAACAACCATTCTGGGAAGGCCAGAAACCACAAGTGCGGCCCTCTTCTTGTAGTCTGTTCGGCGCTCCCTCCTTCTGCGATGCGGCATCGTGTACGTAGAAATCCGAGTCATTGTGACTACCTTCTTCTGGCCAACTGATGGGCCTTGATGTATTCGTCGACATGACTCTTGCTCCTGAAGACGCCACCCTTCGCCATGAGATTCAGCTTGCGATAGGCGGACCGTTCTATGATTCTTTTGTCCCTGAGCTCTCTAAGCCTGCTCCTGATGGCTCTGATCTTGTCCACCCACAGTCTCCCAGATTTGCGAGAGCCCTTTCTTCCACCTGGGCCGCTTCTTCGCCCCAGGCCACGTCTTCTATGCGCCATCCTGGCCCTGCCTCGGCTGGCTCCTCTTTCGGGCATCGCTTGGATTACTCTCTCATGTATCAGTCTCCTGACATCGTCTCGAGTTATGGCCGAGCTGACCTTCTCGGTTTCGTCGGGATCTATCCACACTCTGTTGCAGCCAACCTTGAGTATCTCTGACGCCAGCCTTGTCTGACTTCTCAGATTCATGCCGTCGCTTCCTCCCGAGGTTGCTCTTGAGCGACCTCCGGCTTCGCCTCTTCCACTTGAGCCTCAGAAACCTCACCTGGAGGTTCCTCGACCTTGGGTACCTCTTCCCTTCTGGCGACTCTTGGGTTCAGAATCCTGATCTGGAGCTCTCTTGCTCTGTCAAGGATTGCAACTCGTTTTCTTTCTCCAACTGTGTGGCCGATCCTGGCAACGCAGGTCTTTGGGTCAAGCTTTCCCAGGTCGGACGGCCTATAGACGTTGACCTCTTTGAAGCCGGATGGATGGAGATGGCGCAGTTCTTCTTGGGTCTTATATCCGACGGAGACAGTCTTCGGCCATCCTCCCCGCCTCCGCCTCATTCTGTTTGTCACCCCTGTGGGTCTGCGCCAGCTCACTTTGACTCTCTTGTAGCGCCACGACTCTTGTCGGACGAGCTTAGGTATTCGCGCCTTCAGCTTCTTCCTCTTCGCAACCTTGGAATTCTTCACTTCTTGGCCGCCTCTCCTTTCTGAAACACGTAGATCCCGTCGAGAAAGACTCTCTGATCTTTCTCCTTGATCCTCGTGGCTTCCTCGATGTTGGCTGCCGTTCTGCTGACCTCGTCCAAGCGTGTCCCTTCAACCACCAGTTCGTCTCCAGATACCTTGACTGAGACATCTCCAACTATCGACGCGAACCGAGGAGTCTTCTCTCCGCCGAAGTTTTCGATCGATACTTTTCTCTCTTTCTCCAGAATCTTGACCGTTACTGGAAAGTGTGCGTACACGATCTTTAGCTTGTAGGCGAATCCCTTGGTGACTCCTTTGATCATGTTGGCAATGTGTGCAGTTGCCGTGCCTACCATCGCCTTGTCTCTTTTTTTCGATCCCGCGGTAGAGACTAGCACCTTGTTTTCTTTCGTTGCGATGTCTACTGGCATGTGTGAGAGATTTTCGCTAATTGATCCTCTTGGTCCTGTAGCGGTTATCTTCCCTTCAGTAAGCTCAATCTTGACACCGTCTGGGATCTGTACGGCTCTTTCGGTGGCTTCAGCGACCATGATTCCATCACGCTAGTAGACGTATGCTAATATCTTTCCACCTGTCTGTAGATTGATGGCTTCTTTATGAGACACGACTCCTTTCGGAGTTGACAAGATCAGAATGCCCACATCTCTTGATGGCAGGTATCTCTCCTCGAACATCTCAATGCGGTCCACTTTCACAGAGAAGTTGGGCTTGACTACGCCACACTTGTTTATTCTGCCTAGTAGTTGAATCTTGAACTTCCCTGATCTCCCATCATCCACGAATTCAAATTCGCCTAAGTATCCATTCTTCTGAATCACGCGGAGAACCTGACCGAGTAGCTTGGATGCTGGCTCGACAACGCATTCATGCTTGTATCTTGCTTCGTTATTGACGATGGTTGAAAAGGCGTGTGCCAAAGGATCCATCAGGGTCATTTCTACAACCTCACGAATATTTCTTGAAACCCAGCTTCGGAGCCAGTTCTCTGAAGCATTGTCTGCAGAGGCTCAGGCCGTAGCTCCTGATGACTGCGTTCCGTTGGCCACATCTTCTGCATGGATTGCTACCCTTGCCGAATTTTCTTTGCTTACTTTGTTTCAGTTTCGCCAACTGTCGCACCTTCCGTAACGATGTTCGCGTGCAAAACGTTCGCTGCGAACTCTATTGCTTCCTGTTTCGTGACGATATGTCTATCTCCCAATCTTGATGTCCTTATCGCTCTTCTCTTGATTCTATAGCCTGGCCGTTCAAGTGTCACGTTTACGTCCATGCCGAATATTCCGAGTTCAGGAACATATTTCGTGCCGGGAATCTCAATGTGCTCTTTAACCCCAAATGCGAAGTTGCCGTGTTCGTCGAAGCATGATTCGGGAAGCCTGTTGCCCACGGCTTCCATCGCCCGTCTCAGAAATGGGTGGGATTTTTCTCTGCGAAGTGTAACAAGACAGGATATCGGCTCTCCTTTCCTTATTCCCCAATCTTTCACGGTTCTCTTTGCGTTTCTCGCAGCTGGCGCCTGACCGGTAATCTGCTGGAGCACTTTCTTCGCTTTCTCCAATGGTTCCCCTGACTTTCCAACAGCTATGTTCACTGTTACCTTCTCGATTCTGATCTGTCGCATCGGGTTCTGCTTGCTTGCTTCAGTCTCTGTTCTGGGCGTCATCCTGTCATTTCACCGGGAAGTTTTATTGCCGAGGACTCTTCGCCCACGACAAATATGTAATCCGCAACGGTTCGGAACGCTTCTCCTCTGCTGTCTTTGATCTCCACAATGGGGGGACCCAAAGCTGATCGGGCCTCTATGCGAGAGATCTTTCCATGTCGTCCCAAGTTCCTGCCTCTGGTGACGATGGCATAGGCTCCCTCAGCCATCTTCATATGCTTCATGATCCTCTGGCTGGGAACCTCGATCTGCAGAGAGGCTCCTGTCGAGTAGAGATCTTCGGTCGGGTTGCTTGGATTCTGGACTTTGATCAAAAGGCTTCTGCCATCGTGCAGGCTTATCTGAACGTGTCCGCCAGCAAGGGTCCTCTTGTCATCAATCCTACAGAGTTTGAATCGTGCCTCCTCCCCAGACACCTCGGTCAGAGCCAGCCCTCTCCTTTCAACAGGAACGACCCTGTATGTTGCCTTCAAATCAGGAATTTCAAGTACGTCCATGAGGCCCACAGGGTATTTCTCGTCCTTCCTTATGCGTCCGTCAACCTTCACCTTACCCTGTGATAGCATGAGACCCGCCTCTCTGGCGGTTCTCGCCAGATGCAGGTATTCTCTGGCAACGATTCCGAGCGGCACGCACATGTCTACGGGGTGAGGACCCGGTCTGGGCTTGGCTGTCCACAGGAACTCCTTGGTGCCTATCGGCCAGAACTTCGGCGCTGGCAATCGTTTGAGGTGTCTTGAGCCGCCTTTTTTTCCCATCTCTATTTGGCTCCCTGTTTCTGAGAATCTGCTTCGACGGTGGGGCGAGGCCTTCCTGCCTCCAGTGCGTCAACCCTCCACTTGTCCGAGAGATTCAAGCTAGTGATAGTCACCTTTGATGAGTGTACCGTCACCAACGCGGATGTCCCAGACACCTTCTCTCGCGTCAATCCTTCGACGAATAGCCTGCCGCGCCTCGTGTCCACTGTGTTGACCTTACCCTCGATCCCTGTGAAGTCACCCCTCACGATCTTGACAGTGTCGCCTTTCCTTACGGAGAAGGACCTTCGGCGGTATCTCTCTTGAAGCTCAGATGAGAGCGGAGCCGAGATCGCTTTTCGATGAGTTTGAACCCGAACCTTACTCGGAGACAGTTCTGCATCCCCTTTTTCCTAGACTATTATGCTGGCCAGGTTGGCGACTCGTGGCCATCTTTCAGCGGCTTCTCTGGCTACTGGTCCTTTTATCTCGGTTCCCTTCAGCTCTCCTTCGGGGGTCATGATGACGGCTGCGTTGTCCTCGAATTGGATTCTGACCCCGTCGGGTCTTCGGAATGCCTTTCTCTGTCTAACCACAACTGCGGGAAGAATCTGTCTTCTGAGATCCGGGGACCCCTTCGTTATGGATACTGCTACCATCTCTCCGACGCATGCACTGGGAACTCTCCTCAGCCGGCCTTTGTAGCCCATTACGTTGATCAGCTTCAACTCTCTGGCGCCTGTGTTGTCAGCGCAGACCATGCGGCTCCCTGCAAGCAAGCCCCTCGTAACATAGGGCCGATATTCCATCATGCCTTTCGCGCTGACTGCTCTAGACTTCGGGGCGGGCATATGTCTTCACTCCTCCTTCTCTATCACTACGAAAGCCACAGTCTTGCTCAGTGGGCGGCACTCTGCTATCTTGACCTTGTCGCCTTCCTTTGCATCTATGCAGGGTGGGTTGTGTGCACTTATCCTGCTGTGCCTCTTCTCGTATCTCATATACTTCGGAATATAGTGCAGAGTATCTCTTTCCACGACTACCGCCTTGTTCATCTTGCTGCTCGCCACGACTCCATGCAAGATCTTTCCTCGGACGGGGAGAGATCCGTGAAACGGGCAGTCCTTGTCATCGCAGCTCTTCTGAGGAGGTTTCGCTTCTACCCCTATGTTCCGCATCACCAGTGCCTCACCCGCATCTTGACCCTGTCTTCTGCTCTGCCGATCAGCCTTTTTCCTTCAACCTTCACGATTTCGCCCGTTGGAAGGTGGAAGTTGAATGTCGCAACATCCTTCGGGATGATCCTGCTTCTCGTACCGTTGAAGAGCGTCAGAGTATTCCGGGTTTCGTCGACTACTTTGCCAACGAGACCTGAGAGCTGAGCGTTCGTGGCTGTGGTTATTCTGACCTTGAGACCTATAAACTCGTGTCGAAGAAGGTTCTGTGGACTTATTGGACTCACGTTGAAGCACCTTTGCCCATCATTGCTTCTCTCTCTATGGTCAGTATTCTGGCTTTGGTTTTTCTGAGCTCTTTTATCCTAGCGGGATTCTCTATGGTGCCTCCGGAGGCGACCGTGGTCTTCAGTCTGACGAGCTCTGCTCTTATCTCGTCCAGTTTCTTTCTTCGTTCGTCAGCAGGCATTTCACGGATTTCGCGGACTCTAAGTATCGGCAACCTTCTCCTCCTCTTCCGCGGGCTCAGCTGTGGGCGCTTCGGTTCCAGTAGCTGAGGCCACGTCGGCGGCTTTCTCTTCTGGTGTTGGAACTGTTCTTATAGAGGGTCTGTCTGGGAAATTCGCTCCTGGCGGAAGTATCTTCACATGTATGCCAATGATCCCGGGCTTCAACTGAACCCACTCAACTGCTTTCCGGATCTGTTTCATGGCCGAGTCTCCCGACCGAGGCAGGTAGCCCTGCCTGTAATGCTCATACCTTGACCTTTCGCTCGTCAGCTTTCCCCTTATTGTGATCTCAACTCCCAGCGCTCCAGCTTCCATCACCCTCTGGACAGCCCAGTAAGCTGCTCTCCGAAAGTGGATCCCTCGCTGAAGCGCAGCGGCGATCTGTGACGCCACGATTCTGGGATCTAGCTCAGGGATCTCGATAGCTGCGACTGATATCTGAGGGTTCTCAAGTCCAAACTTCTCTTCGAGAATCTTGGTCAGATCTCGAATACTCTGACCTCTCCTGCCAATTACGATGCCCGGTTTGGCAGCGTAGACAACGACTCTAGCGCCTACAGGCGTCTTCGTTAGCTCCATCTTACTGTAGCCCGCCTTGTTCAGCTCCCTTGCAAGGAACTCGTCGAGTTCAGCCTTACGCGAACTGTCCTTTATGAAAAATTTTTGGACAGACATTTTATTCGCCTTCGTAGCCGACGATCTCTAAATGGGTGAGAATGTTGAAGCTGGGGGAACTTCGCCCATGAGCCCTTGGGACATAGTTCCTGATCTTCATACCCCTCTGTGCAGCTGCGTGAATGATTCGGAGTTTCGTAAGGTTGAGACCTTTGTACTCGGCATTAGCCTCCAACTCTTCTAGCAGCCTCAAAACGGTTGAGGCCGCCTTCACAGGATATCTTCCCGCGTGCCAGCGTTCGTCAAGGGACCTATGAGGAACCTCCTTCTTGTAACGTCTGTACGGGATGGCCTTCTTCCTTGCGAATACTCGCTCCAGTAACTCCTTAGCCTCCGCTACTTTCATGCCTTTGATCGTTCCGCATATCTCGACCGCTGCCTTCGGTGAAATGCGAATTTCACGTCCTGCACATCTCACGGTCTTGTCCGGGTCGAGTCCGGTGACCGAATATTTCCATTTTGGCACGCGATTTACACCGTTACTTCCAAAGCATGCATGAAGCCAATTTAAAAACGTTCGTCTGAGCTGAAATCCTGCTTAATACTTCAGAAATGTCTCGACATGGACCAGAAAAGGTCACACTAGGACATTTCTTATAGTGCCTCATCATTCTTGAGGACGAGAGGAGATTGTCGGAAAAAGACATCGATCTGAAAAAGGCCGAGTCAGAACTCAGAGGCACAACGCTGAGAGTCTATTGGTATCTCTTCAAGAAAGGACAAGGCGTGGGCGTCAGAGAGGTCCAGAGAAGACTCGGAATGTCAAGCCCAAGTACTGCTCTACACCATCTCGACAAGCTTCGAGGACTAGGGCTGGTGGAGAAGGACTCGTTTGGGCAGTACGTTATGCTCAAAGATGTGAAGGTTGGCGCGCTGCGGTTCTTCATGAGACTCGGAACCCTCGTGCTGCCTAGGTACCTGTTCTACGCGGTGTTCTTCTCAACCTCACTCCTGATCTACATGTATAGAGAGGGGCTTGCAGCATCAGCACACAACGTGATGGCAATTATGTTTGGCTTGAGCGCAGCAGCAGTATGTTGGTACGAGACCGTTCGGATATGGTCTGAGCGCTTCTTCTAGCATGTTTTCCTTGTCGTTCGAAAGCGTAGAACTATATCGCATGGATGATGATTCAAGAAACGGGATGGCGCACAGATGCTCAAGCGATTGGCATACGCCTCTCTTGGGGCGGTACTTGGTGTACTAGTGAACTCTCTCGGGTTCTGGGCTGACACATCGAATCGTCAATCGCAGGAAATGCTTGGGGCCAAGACGCTTGTGCGTAGCGCGATTCCGAGTGTCCAATCAATGGTCCTCTCGATAGGGACTATCGTCGTGTTGGCGCTCATGTGCGCGTTCTTGGTTGCTGTCGTCGCCAGGAAGAAGTTAGCCTAGAGCGCGTGTGCTCTCTACTACTTCAGAGGAACGTACATGGATGAGCGGCTTGCTCCAATGCCTGGCGTTCCGTGAGAGACTCTCTTGTTTGTTATTGCGAATTCGCCCAGATAGTGCCCGATCATCTCCGCCTTGACCTCCACAGGGGCGAACTCCTTGCCATTGTGAAGGTTAATTGTAACTCCGACCATTTCGGGAAGAACGATCAGGTCGCGGCAATGAGTCTTCATCTGAAGCCCACCTGATTCCCGGCCTGGTTTCTTGGCTGCTCTCAGTTCTTCCAGAAGTTTTCTCTGCTCAGGAGTCAGTCCTCTCTGTAGTGATCTTCTATGCCTTGCTGGTAGGAGCCGTATGAATTCGTCCATCGACAACGCCTGAAGCTGCTCCAGGCTGTAGCCCCGATACTTGAACTGCTTTGGCATTCTACGCACGCTTCTCTTTCTTTCACAGGACTTGCGCAATCTGCCTCATACGTTTTGCTGCTCTCCCGGTCTGCCTTGCCGCGATCATGCCCACTTTTCTGCCGGGAGGCGTCGTCCGTGAGACAGTTGTCGGTTTCCCTGCGTGTTTGTGTCGTCCTCCTCCGTAAGGGTGAGAGGCGGCAACCATCTTCTGCCCTTTCACTATGGGCCACTTCCTACCTCTCGCTCTCGTCAAAGATTCCTTTGACCCTGCTTTGAGGAAAGGTTTCTCTGTTCTTCCGCCTCCTGAAATGACTCCAACCATCGCTCTGCATTCACTCTTCAGGTAGACTGATCTGCCTGAGGGAAGTCTAACCTCAGTTCCTCTCGGTGTATGAGCAACGATAAGCGCGTATGTTCCCGAAGCTCTTGCGATCGCACCTCCATCTCCAGGATTGAGCTCGAGGTTGCACACAAGAGTTCCTTCAGGTATCTTGCCTACTGGAAGTATGTTTCCTATCTCGGGAGCTGCTGCTCCACCTCGCATGATCTTCTGATCGATGCCGAGGCCTTCTGTGGCCGCGACATAGAACTGCTGTCCGTTCTCATACTTGAGTAGGGCGATCGGTGTCCCTCTGCCAGGATCGTGAACGATCTTTGAGACCACTCCATTGAGCACTCCTGCAAGCTCACCAGCCGCGATCGGGGGATAACGCGCTGGGGCTTCGCGTCGGTACGTCGGAGCCCTAAAGACTTGGGTGCCTCTGCCCCTTCTTCGGACCAATATCCTCTTTCCCAAAATTCAGCACCTCCGTGTCTAGAGGAGACCTAGCTTCACCGCCAGGTCTGCCGCCTTCGATTCAGGTGCAAGCTTCACATATGCCTTCTTCTGTCCTCTACTGGTTATTAGAACATGAACGTTTGTAACCTTCACGTCGTAGAGCTCCTCGACAGCCCTTTTGACATCATTCTTTGTGGCCCTTATGTCCACAATGAACGTGATCTTGTTCTCTGCCTCAATGAGATTGACGGAGTCCTCCGACATTACTGGATGGGCTATTACCTGTCTGGCATCCATCCTACGTGGACCCTCCTTTGGATGTGCTGAGCATTCTCACAGCCGACTCAGACCAAACGGTCAAGCGGCCCGGGTGAGTGCCTGGTGCCAAGGCTTCTGCACCCAAGCTATCAACATTGACTACTTGGACGCCTGGAAGGTTTCGTGCAGCTTTGCTTATGCCTCCGTCGTCGGAAACCACTATCAGTGGGCCAATTGCTCGCCGCATCCCTCTTCCCCGAGTACGTTTTCTTCCTCCCCTCATCTTTCTGCTCCGAACCACTCTCACGACATCGTCCCAGACACCAATGTTCTTCATTATGCCTCTGATTGTCGAGGCTTTGTCCACGGCCTGAATGTCGTCAACCACGACCAAGGGTAACGTCGCCTCCTCAGGTACAATGTGACCTCTGCTCCTCACGATCTCTCTCGCACCAGTCGCGGCGATCGCAGATCGGACCGCCAGCTTACGCTCCTTTACATTCATGTTTTTCACGATCTTCTTCTCCGCCCTAGGTGGGTGTGTGACTCTCCCCTTCACCGTGCTAGGTGCGAAAGCTGCTGCTGATGCGCGAGGGTAACGGTCACCCTTGACCCTCGGGACTCTTGATCGATCATATCCGACTCCCAGAGACTCGGCCGATGTTCTCTTGCCCGCCATCAGGTTTCTCCCCTTCGGCTGCAGGCGATTGGATTGAGATGTTATGACGGCCCTCTTGATC
The DNA here is from genome assembly GCA_964529995.1 of uncultured Candidatus Bathyarchaeia archaeon. Lineage (GTDB taxonomy): Archaea > Thermoproteota > Bathyarchaeia > 40CM-2-53-6 > JALHTG01 > JALHTG01. The sequence goes on along the minus strand of CAZGZF010000015.1, from coordinate 4,818 downwards.
AAGTCTGGCCGATACGCAGTGAAGAAGACGTCTGGTAGCGGAACCTCTCTAATCTTCTTACCGTCCAACCCGAGAACGGCAACGGTCCTTTCAGTCATGTTCCTCACGCCGTGCGTCACTTGGTGTGAAGACTCAGATGTTCGATCTTCGGAGCCGAAGCCGGGCCTGGACTGGCTCGAACCGCATGTCTCAGAGCCACAAGCCTCCTCGACGGCCCATGGACGCTTCCAGCTAGAATCATGTAGCTTCCGTTGATTGGGCCGTAGCGTCCGAAGCCCCCTTTGGGCGTCACTTCTGTTCCGTCTTCTCCAATCTTCATAATCTGTTGATTGTATGATGTTCTCTGGTGGAAACCCGTCTGCCCTGCCCTAGGAACCGTGTAGGTAACATACGCAGGAGTCCACGGACCTATCGAACCAACTCCACGGATCGTCTTCCTCGATTTGTGAGATAGAATTCGAACCCCCCACCTCTTGACGGGTCCTTGAATTCCCTTGCCCTTGCTTATGCTGGCGACGTCCACCCATTGACCCTCTTGGAACACATCGGAGCTCTTCACTTCTTTGCCGAGTATCCCTTTCGCGTATTCGAACTGCTCTTTCAGTGTGCCTCCGCTGACTTTGATCTCCATGATCTCGGGAGTCTTTCTTGGAACGCTTGCCAGTCTAGGCTGAGTTGTCGCCAGGACACGTATCTCTCTGATCTTTTCCAAGGAGGTCTCAATCTTGCGCAAGGCCTCTTGGGCTCTCGATGCGTTCGGAGGCGTCAGCAGCCGGTTCAGATCCTTGGGAAAGTTCTCGGCCCATGCTTCAGTGAGAGCCCTCAGGCCTGCAGGTCCTTCTTCATAAGCTCTGACCGCGCAGACGACTAACGGTGGGCTTTCAATCACCGTAACAGGAACGACAACTTCTTTTCCGAACGAGAGTGAGCCCTTCCTATTGTCGACCGAGACCAGGTGGGTCATTCCTGCTTTGTAGCCAGAGAAAGCCAACAGCTTCGGTTTTTCCTCTATCTTTGGCCAGAACCTGATCCGGGCTTCCCACCGCTTAGCACGTCCCCTAGGAAGATACGCGAGGGATCCTCTCTTAGGGGCGTGCTTCTTCCTATGACCCAATCCGAAACCTTCTTTGGTCCCTTGCAGGTTTGCCGCACTTTCAGGGAAGGCCAGCTGTTATAAACCTTGCGAGCGAACAACAACATCTACATCACACAATTATCGTACTGATTGGTTGTTCGCATGTGGATTGAAGAATCTTGACTGGAGTGGAAAGGAGAAGAAGGAGACTGGCGGTTGCAGTTCCTTCATCACTCGTATCAGACACTCCTCACTTGAGAGAAAAGACTGCTAGAGTTGGACTGCTCGCAAGAGCTGCAGCAATATTCAGAGTAGACGAAGTTGCAATATACCTTGAAAGCCCGAAGGCCAGTAGAAGAGAAGCAGAGTTTCTGGAGAGAATCTTGCTGTACATGGATACTCCGCAGTACCTGAGGAGGAGAATATTCCCCGTTTCTCCGGAGATGCGATACGTTGGCGTGCTACCTCCTTTGAGAACTCCACACCACCCTCTACAGATGAAAAAGGTCGAACCGGTCTCCTATCGGGAGGGGTTGGTCCGGTCCTTGGATAGGAACTGGGCGATCGTAGACGTAGGGCGACCGAAGCCTGTCAGGATAAAAGAGGTAGGTCTTCTGCCTGGTAGTCGAGTGACAGTCAAGATTGAGAGATCCCAGAAAGGCGAGGAATTCTCGGCGATACCCAGAGACAGTGTACCCAGCTACTGGGGATACGACGTGTCTTTCTCTGGGAGCCTACTCGGGGAGACTCTGAAGCGTCGAAAGAATGAGATGATAATCATGACTTCCAAATATGGCAGGCCAATCTCAGAAGAACTCGTCAGCCTGAAGCGAGAACTCAGAGAGGCGTCACGGTTGATGATCATATTCGGCTCGCCTCAGGAGGGTATCAAGGAAATCCTGGCAAGAGAAGGCTTGAAACCGGAAGTTCTCTCGAAGTTCGTCCTGAATACTGTTCCTCTTCAAGGCACAGAGACCGTGAGGACCGAGGAGGCTGTGTACGCTACGCTGGGGCTTCTAAACATTATTGAATCCGAAGAGGATGAAGCGTCTAAGGCGGCCCCGGGCAAGGAGATGTGAGTCAGAGCTATGCATGAACTTGACGATATCCCGAGAATTCGAAAGATCGACAGAAGCAACATGCTGGAGAAGATCGATCGCATGCCTGCATATCTCATCGAGGCTATGGCTGATTTCAAGGAATCCCCTCTGCCACAGAAACTCCCTGAAGCCGAGAATGTGCTTCTCGTCGGAATGGGAACCTCAGCAATCGCTGGCGAAGTCGCGGTCAATTGGCTCGCTGAGCACTTGAAGATTCCGGCAATGGTGATTCGGGATGGTAGGCTACCGTCCTTCGCAGATGCAACAACGCTAACCGTTGTCACAAGTCACAGCGGAGATACGCAGGAGGCACTTGAGGCTCTTGTCGATGCCCATCATCGAAGATGTCAGGTTGTGACGATTTCCAGTGGAGGAAAGATGAAACAAGTTTCGGAGAAACTTCGAATACCTCATGTTGAGGTAAGAGGCGGGTTCGAACCTAGGACCGCGTTTCCGTTCCTGTTTGTCTCTTCCTCATTGAGCATCGCCCGTTTGGTGCCTCAGAAAGATTTCGGGGGAGAGATCGAGGAAGCTTCTCTAGACCTTGAAAAATTGAGGAGTACGATTGGTTGGAATGTCCCCTACGATAGGAATCCCGCAAAGCAACTTGCGGACGAGATCAAAGATACTTTCCCCGTTGTCTACTGCTTCCAGAGAAACGGAGGACTAGCAAGGAGGATGAAGAACCAGCTCAATGAGAATAGCAAGATGCCAGCACTGTTCAATCTTTTTCCCGAAGCTTGCCATAACGAATTCGAGTCATGGCGAAGGCTCAGACAAGACGAACCAGAATTCTCCTTCACATTTCTCAGGTTAGATGAGACCGAAGATGAGAAGGCAAGAGTCGAGGAGGCGAAAAAGGTTCTCACCGAAGCTGGAATGACAAAGATCTACGAAGTGAACGGCGCCGGGCGGACGAGAGCCTCCCAACTGCTCTCGATAATCTATTTCACAGATCATGTGACGTTCTACATAGCGGTCCTTAGGAATATCGACCCGACTCCTTGGGAGAGGATACAGGAACTGAAGAAAAGAGTCCTACGAAGTACACGCTTCGAGGAAAGGCTGGATGAGGCATTGAAGAAGAACCGCGGCTAGGTCCTTTCCGACGTTTTTACTATCAGGCACTTGTTGATTCTCGTAAAAGCTACGTTGGGCGAATCGACATCAAGGACTAGCTTCTCGAATGGGCAGATTCCGGTCTTGTGTCGATCCAGTATATTTCGTACGAGTGTACGATGCTCAAATGGGATCAAGAACCGCCTCAAGACTGCCGACCCGGGCCTACTCATGACGCAAGCGTAGACCCTTGAGATTTTGGCATACGCGCATAGAAGCGCAGCAGCTTTTCCAACAATCCTGTCAGCGAGAGCAGCCCCGTTCAGCGAAGACCCACATTCCCTTATGGCTTCAATGAGACCTCTGACGCCTGACTCGCTGCTAGTGAACAGGGTCTGGCCCTGCTTCACGACTACTAGACTCAACGCTTCCGCCGCAAGCTTCTCTCTGGCCAGTTCAATATCCCGCAAAGGGCCATGTTGGCTAGCGTTTGGGCCGCTGTCGAGAAGGTTCATAGAAGCGAGAGACCTGGCACTATCCTTTTGTACAACCCATCGGAACCAGTCTCGCAACCTTCGTTGCGATACCTAGCTCATGACTGACTTCTGCAACTCTGTCCACATCCTTGTACGCGCCAGGCGCCTCCTCACTGACTACGACCATGCTTGCCGCCCTCACCAGTATTCCCCTTTGCTCCAGATTCCGCTTGACATCGTTCCCCCAGAAAGTCCTTTTCGCAGCTGCTCTACTCATGAAGCGCCCTGCCCCGTGAGCAGTCGAAGCGAAGCTGATCTCCATGGCGCGCGGAGTTCCAACTAGGACCCAAGAGCTCGTTCCCATGCTGCCCGGAATCAGCACCGGCTGGCCTACTGACCTGTAGTCCGCCGGAAGTTCCGCATGCTCCGGAGGAAACGCTCTTGTAGCCCCCTTTCTGTGAACATACACTTTTGCTCTCCTTCCGTCAACCGCATGCTCTTCGATCTTGGCAATGTTGTGGGCGACATCGTAGATGAGGCGCATGTCAATCGAGTCGGCTGACCTCCCGAGAATCTTCTCAAATGCCTGCCTCGTCCAATGGGTGATCATCTGCCGGTTCGCCCAAGCGAAGTTACACGCCGCTGACATAGCCGCGAAATATTCTCCGGCTTCAGGGCTTTTGGAAGGCGCACAGGCCAACTCCCTGTCAGGAAGCCTCACCTTGTACTTGTGCACTGCATTCTCCATGACTCTGAGATAGTCGCTGCAGACCTGATGCCCGAAGCCTCGGCTGCCAGTATGAATGAGTACGAGTACTTGACCTACACCTTCTATTCCGAACCTCTTTGCCACCTCAGGGCTGAAGATCTCATCAACCCTCTCAATCTCCAAGAAGTGGTTCCCGCTCCCAAGGCTTCCAAGCTGAGTGCAACCTCGACTCTTGGCCGTCGACGAAACCTTGGAGGGATCAGCGGACTCCATGCATCCGTTCTCCTCGCAATGTCCACCATCTTCAGCCCAACCATAACCCTTCCCAACCGCCCACTCGACACCATCAGAAACCACCTTGTCAAGCTCATTCGGACTAACTCTAATCTTGCCGCGACT
>CAZGZF010000014.1:0-21805 GCA_964529995.1 uncultured Candidatus Bathyarchaeia archaeon | reverse complement strand
CATTGTCGCGATTGTTCTCTTTTCTCTCTGGGTCTCAAGCAGGGTAAGGCGTAAGCTTCCTACATAGAAAATGGCCGTAGCCGGCATCGAACTTATCGTCAGGATAGCTGGCTCAGGCACACAAATAGGCCTACAAATCATGCGAATTTGCGAAGTGATTTTTGCGCCAGACCTTTGGAATGTTTCTTTGAATGCTCTTCTGAGCGTCACTTCGGTGCCGGGGGTGAGAGTCGCCCACCAATCTATAGGCAGAGGGCAGGACACGAGCGTTTGCAACAATTAGTTTAAGAGTCATTGGCCACAGGAAACCCTGCTCCCTCTAGCCTTGGTTGGTATCTGAATGCAAGTACGTCGAAGGGGTCTGGATCCGGAAATTCTATTCCGCGTTCCCAATGTGCAAAATTACGATGTCTCCCCCAAGAGTGACGCGGTCTCCTTCAGCTGGAATAAGTCAGGGCAATTCGAGATCTACACCCACAAGCTCCCCGACGGAGTGACACAAGTTCTCACGAAAGGTTCTGAGAGCAAGATCAGCCCTCGCTACGCTCCGAGTGGAAACCGACTTGCATATGCTCAGGATTACCAAGGCGACGAGAAATTCGACATATTTCTTCTTCATCTTCTGACTGGAGAAGCTTGGAACCTCACTCCAGATACTAGCGAAGCTATTTATCCGCAGGTCCGTTGGTCACCAGACGAGAAACAACTCGCATTCACATCGAACCGCAAGGGCAGATTCAACATCTACACGACCCCCTCTACAGGAGGAGAACCAGAGCAAATCTCTGACCACGAATTCAGCGATTCCAACCCAGAATGGTCGCCCGATGGAAGATGGCTGGCTTTCGACGCGCTCATGTCAGCTCAGGATCATGGAGTATTCATTTCTCCAGCCAAAGGCGGAGAAATCATACGATTAGCGGAGAATGGCATCCCGATTGAGGCATCATCGCCCGCATGGTCACCTGACGGAAGTACAATCGCCTTCATGTCGAGTGAGCTTGGGAGTTCAGACATAGGAATCTGGAATCCTGAAGTTGGATCTGTGAAATGGGTCACCGACAGCAGCTACGAATGCTATAATCCCGAATGGTCTCCCGATGGGCGCAGGCTTGCATACATCGTGAACCGGGACGGAAATGAAGTGATAGCTGCTCATAACCTCGAAACACATGGTACGGAGATTCTGGAGGTTGAGGCCGGCGTTCATTCTCAGCTTAGATTTAGCCGAGACATGGAAACACTATTCTTCATGTTCTCGAACCCACACCATCCCCCGGATGTTTGGACAGCAAATCTGAAGAGCCGAGAACTTCGTCAAATCACAGACTCACTTCCTGACTCGATTGACAGATCGTCGTTGATTTCCGGGAAATCTGTCAAGTTTTCGAGCAGTGATGGGCTTGAGATCCAGGCTTGGCTATATCTTCCAAAATCCTTTGACCCAGAGAACCCTAGGTCTTCGCTTGTTTACATCCACGGTGGGCCTACGGTACAGCACACCAACGATTGGAACCCTCCAATTCAACATCTGGTCAGTTTAGGCCACGTTGTCATCGCTCCAAACTATCGAGGCAGCTCAGGATTCGGAAGAAAGTTCCGAGATGCAAATCGATTCGTCCTCGGTGAGAAAGACCTGGAGGACGTGATTGCAGCAGCAGACTATCTGGTGAGTAGACGGCTGACTGACTCGAAAGGAATCGGTGTCCTAGGAGGATCATATGGTGGGTACCTCACGATGTGCGCTCTGACCAAGCATCCGAAATACTGGGCTGTCGGTGCTGCAATGGTGCCTTTCCTTAACTGGTTCACCGAGATCGAGAACGAGCGTGAGGACCTTCGGCATTGGGATCTACAGAACATGGGAGATCCTAAGAAAGACTATCAGCGTCTTCGAAACGCCTCCCCGATATTCTTCATCGACCGGATAGAGGCGCCGGTCCAGCTCATTGCAGGAAACAACGACCCTCGTTGCCCAGTCTCTGAAGTGAAGCAGGCTGAAAAGGAACTCCAGAGATCGGGCAAGGTTTTCGATCTTGTCATCTATGAAGATGAAGGGCATGGGTTTCGAAAGCTAGAGAACAGAGTCGACGCCTTCAAGAGACGCGCCCGATTCCTAGACAGCTATCTGAACCCATCGCAGAGATCTGCTGCTCATTGACTGGTAGTCCTAAACTCGAAGGTACATGGTTGTTTGTGGTTTCGCAGCAAGACGCGACATCAGGATTATGGGCCGAGATCCGATTCTTGTGAATTAGATAGAATTATAGATTGGTAGATACGTCTGTTAATGCAGGATGGCCAGCCAAAGATCGTCGAGCAATTCTTCTCGTGAGCAACCGGAATCGAGAAAACAGAACGAATCTTATCCTTCAAGGAAATTCCTCTTCGTCTCTGACATTGGGTTGATCGGTGATCTTGCATACGCAATCAAGAATGAGGGGAATGATGTCCGGTATTACATCCGGAGCAAGACGGAGAAAGACATCTCAGATGGATTTGTTGAGAAGACTGATGACTGGGAGCCATTGAAGGGTTGGGCTGATGTCATTGTCTTCGACGACATAGGTTTCGGTGCCGCTGCTGAGCGTTTGCGGAAAGAGGGAAGAGCAGTGGTAGGTGGAACGGCTACAAGCGACCGATTAGAGCTTGATCGTGACTTCGGTCAGGAGCAGCTTAGGAAAGCAGGCATTCAAACCGTTCCGTCTTGGGAGTTCAACACCTTCGATGATGCGGTCAAATTTGTCAAGGATAATCCAGGACGATATGTCGTGAAGCCGAGCGGCAAAGCCCAAGAGGAGAAAGTACTCTCGTTCATAGGACAGGAAGAAGACGGACTTGACATACTCGCCATACTCGAACGATACAAATACACTTGGAGCTCAAAAGTCAAGAGTTTTCAGATACAGAGATTCGTGTCGGGCGTGGAAGTAGCGGTAGGGGCATTCTTCAACGGACAGGACTACATCCTCCCTGCATGCATCAATTTCGAACACAAGAAAATGTTCGACGGGGAGATTGGACCGAGCACCGGCGAGATGGGAACTCTAATGTTCTGGTCCGAGAGGAGTCGCCTCTACGAAGAGACGCTGGCGAAGTTCAAGCCGATCCTGACAGAAATCGGATATGTAGGATACTTTGACATCAACTGCATCGTCAACTCCCGAGGAATCTATCCGCTAGAGATTACGCCACGATTTGGCTATCCAACAATCAACATTCAGATGGAAGGCATCACAAGCCGGTGGGGCGACTTCCTATACGCTCTGGCGAACAAGCAACAGTTCAATCTGCGCACTCAACGCGGATTCCAGATAGGGGTCGTTGTCGCGGTACCGCCTTATCCCTTCTCAGATCCAGCAGCATACAGACGATACTCAGAGGACGCAGTAATCATTTTCAAGAAGGCAACCACAAGCGGCGTTCATCACGGAGACGCAAAACTCGTCAACGGAGACTGGCGACTGGCAGGCAGTTCAGGCTATGCGTTGATAGTTACGGGATCAGGGTCGACAGTCGAGGAGGCCCGCAGGGAGACCTACAGCCGGGTTAGGAATGTGATCATACCGAACATGTTCTATCGGACAGACATAGGCGAGCGCTGGTACAAGGACGGAGATCTACTGCTAACGTGGGGCTATCTTACATGAGAAAGGCCTAGGCGAGGCACATTCAAGTCCTCAACCAAGCCCTAGAAGGCGTAATATGACCGCAGTGCGAATAATGCAGTCGTGACGATGAACTCAAGGATCGTGCCATGTTTTCGGCACGATCAATTGCCTTCAAGCCCTAGGACTCGCTCGCCTGTTCTCGCGCAAGTCTGAGCCCTGATAAGGGGGGCAGCTAACATCGATCTACTTGCTTTCACATAGGATCGGAAGCGTTCATCCAGCAGTTGACAAGGGCTCTGGGCTGATCTTACTCTTCTATTATCTCGACGTTCGCCCTAGGCACTGCCACGACCTTTCTGTCCTCAAGTTCAACCATGAGGACCCTTACGTATGATTTGGACTCAACTTGCTGGAGTTCAACTGGTAGGCTGACGACCTTACCTATTGCACCGAAGTATGGCGGTCTGATGACGCGAACAGGTGTTCCTGGCACTATGCCTGCAGACAGCGCGTCCGCTGTCGTCTGCTCCTCTCTTTCCTCATGAGGTATGATCAATTCCGGCCTGAGCACCCCTGCCCTTATCTGGGTGGCACCATTCATACACGCCATGTAACCCTCGAAGCATTTGAGCAGGTCAAAAGCCCGCCGAGACATGTTCATTCTTCCGAATCCTTCGGTTATGATCAGAGTCAGACCCACTTCTTCTTGGCCCGTGATGGCTACGCCAATCTCCTCACCCACGAAGGCCTTCAAGTCGCTGTGAGTAATCCCGCCGGCAACTATGCCTGACACTCCGGCCTCCCGACCTCTCTTGAGCGCCTCCAACGTCACCAACGAACCTCCGATTAGCACTCCTCCCTTGTCCTCCGCCGTGATCTTGTCGGCTGTCAATTCCTTCTCGGGAGAACATGCTGCCATTCTTATCTTGCCATGCGTCTCTCCACCTATTCCAAAAATCCCCTGCACGAAAGCACCGCTCGCTTCTATGACCGCTCCCTCGCCAGGCAGCACCTCAACAACCTTGCCCGGCATGTACGCATCTATCTCGATAGGCACGGGCATGCCTCTAACTATGATTTGGCCGGTGGCATCCGATATGGATTCCACCGTTCCCTCTACGGGAGAGGTCACATACTTCTTCACGAGTCCGAGTAGCGAGCTGCTGGCCGCAATGACTTCTCCCTCTGCAACCTTCTCCGAGACTTTCCTCGTGACATACTCCCGCAGTTCCTGAGCCTCGACTCGAAGCAGTAGGGCTGCATTGACGATCTCAGGGTTGCCACTTATCTGGGTCCTCGCCACAATTGTGTCATAGTTGACCTTGTCTCCGACCTTGACGCACACTTCACCGCGTATCGGCAGCTTTCTCGTCTTTGAAACAGTGGTTGCACGCTTGACTTTCAGCCCTGGCGTGTAGGCATAGGCCTCTCTTGAGTTCTCCAATTTCCCTTTCCTCTCAGCCAATATCGTTCACCCTACAGCATCTTCTGAAACTCATCTGTTGGATACACGTCTAAGGCTTGGAACCAATTGATCAGCATCTTCCTCCTTGGCGCATCGTTCTCTGGAAGTCGTAGAGGTCGTCCTCTTGCGTCAAGTATTACGCCAACGACTCCTCCAATGAGTGTGGACTCCACTTTGTGTCCTGGTCCTTCACCAACATCGAACTTTTTTTGAGGCGTAACAACGGCCTTCGCCTCCTGTCTCTCCGCGAGTCTTATGCGCTTGATCTCACCAAACCTCAGATCCTCTTTGACTATCTCGCCGTCGGGCATTGCGAGTTCCACAGTCATCACGGGCTCGTCTTCAAATCCCACCCCCACAGGTGCGATGACTGTGCCGAGCCTGACGAGGCAGTCCTTGTCAAATATGCTCCATGCCGCCTTCTCACACACAGTAGAAAGGACGCCGAGATGCGGCATCATGAAGACGCTGTCCTGAAACATTCTGGTGACCCCTTCGGGCTGGAAGGCGTCGATCAGGATGAGCATCGTCTGTATCCTGTCTGGAGCGTGGCTGAGAAGCCCCCCTGTCCCAGCTATGATGCCTATATCCATCATCTTGATGTAGGTCTCCACCAGCTCCTGTTCAAACGCGTCGGCCACCGTCCTTTCCACACGAACACCCTTGAGTCTAGTCGCGATGGTCTTGTGATGCTCAAGGCCTAGGCGAAGCGCCTCCCTTGCTACCGAATGCTCAACAACCAGATCCTCGAGCGTCTGCGGGATAGTGGTCGGCCTAATCATCTTGTTCATCAGTCTCATCGCTACATCTTCCTCCCGAAGCTTGAAGGGAAGCCACCTCACGATGTTCTCGATTCCAGCCGACTTCATCACGTTGGTAACGCTGTAGCTCATTCCCAAGTTCGCGCTTACACTTCGCACGAATCGTCCGTCGACGATGGAGTAGACATTAGTGGTCGCGCCTCCCAAGCCAACGCCTAGGACATTCATCTTGCAAGTTGAGGCGATGAGGCGCATAGCTAATCCCTCACCAGCCGGAGTGGGCATTATCGGCACGGGGGTCCACTTCATCAACTTCCTGTATCCTGGGGCGTGGCTCATCACATGCTCCATGAACAGTTCGTGGATAGCGTCACGCGCCGGTTCAGTGTTCTCCCTCTCCAAGACCGGCCGGATATTGTCAACAATGGTCAGGGCGAATCTTTCTTTCATCAACTTCTCTATCTGTGGCCGAAGGTTCCTGTTCCCAGCGTAGACGACTGGAAGTTGGTAGTCGACCCCGAGCCGAGGCTTGGGCTCAGCAGCATTGATCAGCTCCGCGATCTCCATCACGTGAGCCGATTCGCCTCCATCTGTTCCTCCGGCGAGAAGAATCATGTCAGGGCGAAGGCTTCTTATCCGTTGGATCTTCTGGTGTGGCCGGCGGCCATCATCACGGGCAATCACATCCATCACTATGGAGCCTGCGCCTAGAGCAGCCCTGTACGCACTCTCGGCCGTCATCGTCTTTATGAGGCCGGCCACCATCATCTGCAGGCCTCCACCAGCACTACTCGTTGTGCAGTAGAGATCGACGCCAACCTTGCCGTCGTATGGGACGACTATGCGGTCTCCACTCTCGGAGAGGATCTGATGTCCAGTCATCTCCTCAACCTCTCTCAAAGCATTCCTGACGCCCAAAGTCACATCCTCGTATGGCGTCTCCACCGTGGTGGGCGCCTCACCGGCGACGAGGAACCTCCACTCCCCGCCCTTCAAATGGAAGAACCTCGCTTTCGTAGTTGTACTTCCCACATCGGTTGCCAGTATGAACCTCATCTCATCTTCGGGCTTCAGCAGAATCGTCACGGGCGCCTTCCCTCGCTGCTTCCTTGAGGCCATTCTGGATAACGCCCACTGTACATGCCAATTGTTATATATGTTCAGCGAGCCATTTCGAGAATGGGAGGAAGATACGAACAATGTTAATGGCAGGTAAACTATCTTGGGCTGTGATCACTCTTGTCTTCTCGGTTCTGATGCTGGTGGCTCTCTATCTGGCCTCCAAGAAGATCTATGTTCCTCAAATTAGGGAGCACGCAGGAATTCACGCGATCTCAGAAGCCATAGGCAGAGCAGCGGAGATGGGGCGCCCAGTCAGCTTCTCACCTGGAACATCATCGATCTACGACGCCAAGTACGCCGGGGACACAGCTGCGGCCCTGAGAATTCTAGACCATGTGGCGAGGGAAGCGATCAAGAGCGGCTCTAAGCTCATCGTAGGCATAGCCCCACCAACGGTACTTCCAGTAGCCCAAGCTATAGTGAAAACCGCATACACCGCAGAAGGAAAAGCAGAGGAGTATGTCGAAGGCGACACCGTCCGGTTCTACTCTCCAGACCAATGGGGCTTCGCCTCAAGCTACATGGGAATGATGCACAGAGAGCGCGTTGCCGCCAACTTCCTCTTCGGAGGACACGCAGCCGAGGCGCTAATCTTGGCGGAGACGGGTGCAACCGTAGGTGCTATGCAGGTTTCCGGGTCAACAAACGTGTACCAGCTACCGATGTTCATCGTGTCGTGCGACTATACACTCATCGGAGAGGATCAGTTGGCCGCAGCAGCCTACTTGTCGCCGGATCCAGCGCAGAAGGGAGTAGTCTTCGGCCAAGATCTGACTAAGCTCATATCAGTTGCTCTGATCGTAATAGGTGCGCTTCTGGCAACTGTGGGCTCGAAGATACTATCTGCCTTCCTGAGGAGCTAGGGGGACAGACAATGGCAGGCATATGGAGAAGTATCGCATCATTCATTCTGCTGGTCGTTTCGCTGGTCATTCTATTTGATTTCGCCCTGAAGGACGCTACCCTGCAAAGCCTAGCAACTGACCTCAATAACTGGGCAGTGGTTGTAGGAGCATTTGCATTGGGCATCGGAGCCTACAGCCTGATACTTAGGCACGGCCGTATGATCACCAAGAAAGGGCGCATGTGGCCCTACAGTGCAATGCTTATCGTGACGATGATTGTGTTCGTGGTCACGGGCCTAGTTACTGGGAGCATAACTAGCCCACAGTACAACTGGATCTACTCCACGTTTGTCATGCCGGTTTCAAGCACCCTATATGGGATGAACGCGTTCTTCATCGCCTCAGCCTCATACAGAGCCTTCAAAGCTAGAAGCTGGGAAGCGGTCGTACTTCTAGTGGCCGCAGTCTTCATCATGCTGAAGAACGCGCCCGTTGGAGGCGTCATCTCGCCCGTGCTGCCACAGATCGGCGGAGTCATCTGGGACTTCGCGGGAGCGACAGGAATGAGAGCCTTGCTGATCGGAATTGGCATTGGAACACTCGCTCTGGGCCTCAGAGTGATAATCGGGCAGGAGAAGACGCCGCTGGGAGGTGCTGAGTGATGACAGTTCGAGAAATGCTCAACCGAAGCTACAAGCAGGTAATCTACTTGGGCCTCTTCTTGTCTCTGGCGATACCGCTGATCAGCCCAATAGGGCTACCCGTCCCTCTGCAGCCGACAACGCTAGGGGTCTACAACAAGATAGAATCACTCAAATCAGGTGATGTGGCAGTGATTGGAAGCAACATAGGCGCGGCGATCTACGCGGAAGTGTACCCGCAGTACATAGCAGTCCTTGAACATCTCTTCCGAAAGCCTGGTGTAAAGATCCTTCTCGTTGGCCACGGAACAGAGGCGCCCATATGGGCTGAGAGAGCCCTCAAAGAGATCAACGCCTACAACAGAAAGACGTACGGCACAGACTTCGTCCATCTCGGCTACATCGCTGGAGAAGAAGCGGCAATAGCAGGGCTCTGCAGGGACGTGCATGCGCTCCTGAAGGTGGACTACGGAGGCAAACCACTCGGCGATCTTCCAATGATGAAGGACATAAGGAATGCAAAGGACTTCACGATTGTTGTGGATTTCACAGCAAGTGCAGATTCCCAGTACTGGCTGAATCAGGCATACGCTAGCTACGGAACCGCAATCGGCTTCGGGCTGACTGCGATAAAGGTTCCAGACGCCTACGCCTACTACATGGCAGGTCAGATATTCGGGATCATAGAAAGTCTGTCAGGCGCCGCACAGTACGAGAACCTGATTCGGAGGCCCGGCATGGCTGTGACAGGCATGGACGCCCAGTCTCTCGCACATCTACTGTACATTGCTCTCATGGTGCTGTGCAATCTAATCTTTCTGGCACAAGGGAGGGCCAAGAAATGATTGACCCGGCTACATCGTCGATCCTGATCTCAACAACACTGATACTCGCAATCTACACGATTCTGTACCGGGAGAACCCCGCCTTCAGAATAGGCGAGCACCTGATGGTCGGAGCAACCGTCGGCAACGCCATAGTCCTGGCAATCTTCCAAATCCGAGACTTGGCATGGAGGAAGCTGCAGAGCGGATTCGCCACAGGTAACATCTCAGGAATGGCCTACATATTGCCCATGATTCTCGGCGTCTTTCTATACTTCCAGTTCTCTTCGAAGCTCAGATACCTAGCACGTGTATCGATCGCACTGATGCTCGCCGTTGGCCTATCACTCTCGATAAGGGGACTGATCTTCGTCAACGTGATCGGGCAGATTCAGGGAGCTCTGGCACCATTAACAAACATCCAAAGTATCGCGTATGTGATCGGCGTGGTCTGCGCCCTTCTCTACTTCGTCTACGAACGGAGGGCGTCCAACATGGCAGGGCCTCTGCCGAAGATCGGAAGATATGTCCTGATGCTTACTATGGGCGCCTATTTCGCAAACACGATCATGGGCAGACTCTCGATCGTGATAGGCACACTGACGAGCTTGTTCGTCGCCCCAGCTTGGTACCTGATACCAGTAGCTTTCCTGATAATCATCGCAGACGCTCTAATCAGACGGAAAGGCTCCACGCCCAGCTAGCCACATCATTTTTCCCTAACCTCTATTTTTTTCTCTTCATGGTGAACTTGTGATGCTGGACAAGGTCCTCTTGTGGGAAATGACCCGGGGGGAAGCAGAAACAGCCATCAAAGAGGCAGACTTCATCGTCCTTCCAACCGGAAGCACGGAGCAACACTCAGTCCACTTACCAGTCTCCACAGACAGCATCCGCGCCGAAGAACTCACAAAGTATCTCGCCCTTCACTCGGGAGGGTTGAAGATGGTTGTGCTGCCCACCTTGGCCTACGGTGAATCTCTCCACCACACGCATTTCCCCGGGACGATATCTCTGAGAAACGAGACATACATGCAAGTCATCAAGGACATCGCTTGGAGCGTGAAGCAGCAAGGCGGCAAACGGCTCCTAATCGTCAACTATCATGGAGGGAACATAGCCCCCATCCAACTCGCTAGGACCGAGATCGAGCGAGAGATCGGATTGAAGGTGTACTTCGTGGGGTGGACAAGCTTCGCAGCAGACCTAGTCAAGGAATGGTTCCCCGGGGTGCCGTATGGGCACGCATGCTTCTATGAGACCAGCATGATCCTTCACTTCAGGCCGGACCTCGTGAACAAGGAGAACATTCGCAAGCAGGAGCAGAAGCATCGATCCGAAGCGCCAAACAGGCCTGTTACACGGGAGCCAGCAGCCGCGTACTTTGAAGAGCAGTATGTCACTGGAGGAATAGGTGACCCTACGTTGGCAAAGGCCGAGCTGGCACAGAAGATAATACCAGAGGTCACCGAACGCATTGTGAAAGCCCTGAAAGAAGACATGAAATGCGAATAGATCCTATCCTAGCTTTCGTTATCAAGGAGTCTTTCGCGAGAAGTCAAATAGTGACGTGAGTGAGATGTGCATGCAGTGCGCCTCAGGTCCTTGAAAGTGTCAGTGGTACCGTCGATTCATCTATGTCCGACTTGAGAGTGATTCGACCTTCTAGCCTGCCTCCGATCGCGGCCAGGTCCAGCCTAGCTTCAAACTCATCAGCGCCCCAGCCAACGTGTTCTGGAGGTATTCCTGACCTGAAGATGCCAGTTACCCTTCCACGATCCATCTTGAAATCACTGAGATACACAAGGTTTCCGACCATGTCTGTAGTCGAGGCTCGCAGTTCGCCCTCGATCCTCAAACTCATCTTGAAGTAGCCGTAAGGAGGCACATAGGTCCCGTGCCACATTCCGATGAGATCAGCGTTCTCCTCGACCGGACGCGTATCCTCGGCAAAGCGTGCGAAGACTTCGGTCTCCAGATCGAACTGCTTCGCCAAGCCCTTTTGGTCAACCTCAAACGTCAGTTCCGTGCCGTCACTTGCTCCTCCGTGAACAAGGTAACGAGTCCTGTCCAGTCTCTCTAGGTACGCCTTCTCTGTTCCTCTTTCAAGAACTAAGTTGCCATTTTCAATCTTGATGTGTACGTTTTTGAACTCGCGAGTATATGTCCCGACAAGCTCCC
Organism: uncultured Candidatus Bathyarchaeia archaeon; assembly: GCA_964529995.1. Taxonomy (GTDB): domain Archaea; phylum Thermoproteota; class Bathyarchaeia; order 40CM-2-53-6; family JALHTG01; genus JALHTG01. The sequence continues at coordinate 10,355 of CAZGZF010000014.1, read as the reverse complement.
TCCACTCCTCTGGAAGCGTCTTCTGCCTTATCGAGGCAGGGTCAAATGTTACCGTTCCACCAGTCAGGATGTATAGCGCTTTCTTGGCAGGCGGCCTCCACGCAGAGTTGTCATTGAGATTGCAGAGAATCACGATGCCGACTTTGCGGTCCGGGTAGAACGCCACATGCGCTGTCCACCCGAGATTTCCTCCAGTATGAGAGAGCATTAGGTTCCCATAGTGCCATGTCCTCTTCCATGCGAAGGCGTAGCCGCTTCTTGACGCGCCAGCACTTGCCTGAAGTTTCTGCATCTCTCTCAGAGTTTCAACCTCCAGGATCCTTCGGCCCTTGTAGACGCCATTGTTCATTTGAGCTATGAGGAAGTGGCTGAGATCAATGACCGTTGAGAACAGCGAGCCGCAGGGCTTGTCAGGAATAGATCCGCCGTACCAGGGCTTAACCGCCTGAACCGGCTCGCCAGCCTTCTTCCGGGTGTACGGGGTGGCCATCTTCTTCCTGATCTCAGGCGTCTGCTCAAAGGCGCTCGAATACATCTCCAAGGGATCGAACACGTTCTTCCTCATATAGCTCGGATAGGGTTCTCCAGCAAACAATCCAACAAGGTAGCCGATTATGTTGAAGGCGGTGTTCGCGTAAACGATCTCTCTGTTTGGAGGCCGAACGACTATCGCTGACTTCCTAATCATCTCTTCTAGGGGAACGGTCTGACTCAGGTCGAAGCAAATTGGATCGGCGTGCACGGGAAGCCCCGACGTATGTGTAAGTAGATTCCGCACCGTGGGCTCATCTTCGAAGGTGGTCTCAATCTTCACATTCTCCATGAGATTATTGACAGTATCGTCGAGGGTGAACCTTCCCCTGTCATACCATTGAAGCAAGCCCGTCGCTATCACAGGTTTCGACACAGATGCAACCCGGAAAACCGTTTCAGGGGACGCCGGAACCTTTTCCTCAAGGTTAGAGAAGCCGAAGCCCTTGGCCCACGATATCTTATCGCCTTTCACGACAGAGACAGAGAAGCCAGGGACATCCCTCTCATCCATCTCCTTTACCAGAAATCTTTCCACGGCGTTGAGCAAAGACATCTTTCACGGCTCCCGACAATCGCGCTGGGGATGCTATTCTTGAAGGTTATCACTCTTTCGAATAAGGTTTGTAATCGCTCGGAGGGGCGGCTCTTCCGACCACTCCTGCCAGGACCGCGATCGTCACTACATATGGGATGGTCAAGATTATCTGCGGTGGGAGAAGTCCAAGGGCCTGTAGCCTCATCTGGAGCGCGTCCGCGAAGCCGAAGAGTAGGCTTGCTCCGAACGCTCCGAAAGGCATCCACTTGCCAAAGATCATCGCAGCTAGGGCTATGAAGCCTCGTCCTCCAGTCATCCCCCAAGCGAAGAGGTTCAGGTGACCAAGAGACAGAAAGGCGCCGCCAAGGCCTGCGAGCATCCCGCTGATCATCACGCACTCGTACTTTATCCTGAAGACGTCTATTCCGGCAGTGTCAGAGGCTGCGGGGTTCTCGCCTACAGCCCTGATCCTCAGTCCGAGAGGGGTTCTGAATAGGACGATGTAACAGAGTACTGTGATGATCAACATTAGATAGACGAGGGGCGTGTGTGTGCCGATGATCTCGCCGATGATTGGGATGTCCTGTAACAGCGGTACTGCCACCACATTCAATCCTTGAACTGTCTCAGAAGCCCCTCTCGAGCCCCAGAGTACTTGGCTCATGTAGGCTGTGAAACCGAGGGCGAAGATGTTTATGCCGGTACCGCTTACGATCTGATTTCCAATGAACTTCACGGTAAGAAGGGCGTGTAATAAGCCAAGCAACCCGCCAGCAAGGATCGCCGCCAAGACGCCAAGCCAGGGATTACCTGTGAAGAAGGTTATTGCCACCCCCGAGAAGGCACTGGTCAGCATCATGCCTTCCAGCCCCACGTTTATGATCCCCACCCTCTCTGAGAAGATTCCTCCAAGTGAGGCAAAGACTATCGGCGTCGCCATTCTGACGGCGGCTGCGAATAGCCCGACGTTGATCACGTCAAGCAGGTTCAGCCCTTGTGTCCCCCTCTTCTGAGAATATATCTGATTAGCATAGGCGCTGTAACAAAAAGGACGACAAGCGCTTGAAGAATGACTACGATGTCAAGGGGCACGCCTGTCACCCTCGTCATCGTCATGCCTCCACTCCTCAGGGCCCCGAATAGAACAGCCGCGAGCAGCACGCCGACAGGGTGGAGTGCCCCAACCAAGGCCACTGCAAGTCCGTCCCAACCGTAGCCTGGGGAAAAGCCGTCGATGAAGCGCCTGTGAACGCCCAACACCTCACCTGCCCCACCGAGCCCAGCAATAGCCCCGCTGATTACAAGTGCGAGAATCATCTCCCTCTTGACATTGATGCCGCCGTTCTCAGCGGCCGTGAGGTTCAGCCCAGTGGCCCTCACTTCGTAACCGAAAGTGGTCCTCTGCAAGGTGTAATGGGTGAGGCCAGCCAATGCAACTGCGAAGAAGATCGATGCGGAGACCTGCGTAGGCTCTAGGATGCGAGGAAGCTGAGCTGACATCGCTATCGGGACCGTCTGCGCTACCCACCCCGGCGCCTTGAAAGGATAGTTCACCATGTAGCTCGTCAGGTACGTCGCGACGTAGCTCAGCATCATAGTCGTGATGACTTCGTGTGCGCCGAGCTTGGTCTTTAGAATCGCTGGTATGAAGCCCCATAACCCGCCCGCCAAGGCTCCCGCTAACAGAGCCATAGGAATGTGAACGAATGCGGGCAAGCCACTGAAGGATATTCCGACGAGCGCTGCTCCAAACGCTCCGACTATCAGTTGTCCTTCGGCCCCTATGTTGAAGAGGCCGCACTTAGATGCGAACGAGAACGCCAAAGCCGTGAAGATTATCGGAGTTGCCTGAGTGAAGGTTTGTCCAATCCCAAATATGTCCCCGAATGCTCCGCTCAACATTGCGCTATATGCGTCTACAGGGGAGTGGCCGGTTGCGAGCAGCACGGCTGCTCCTACGAGGAACGCCAAGAAGACCGCGATTATCTGCGGTAAGATGCTCTGCAAACCTGACTTCAGCCATGATCGGATCTTGGGAGTCCCTTGAGCCTCCATCTGCTTTTCTTCTGTTCCTTCAGCCACTCTTGCCACCAGCCATCAGGAGGCCGATCTCCTCCTCGTTTGTTTCTTGAGGGTTCCTTACCGCGACCACTTTTCCCTCATACATGACTGCGATCCTGTCGCTCAACGCCCATATCTCGTCGAGATCTGCTGAGATCAGAAGAACCGCGCACCCGTGATCGCGCATCTCAACGATCTTGTTGCGGACGAATTCAGTTGCCCCGACATCTAATCCTCTGGTTGGTTGAGAGGCTATGATCAGTTTCGGTTCCCGGCTGAGCTCTCTTGCCAGAACAACCCTCTGCTGCGTCCCACCCGACAGGTGCCTAACAGATGTCTCTTCGCTCTGCGTTCTTATGGAGAAATCATCTATCAGCTTTCGTGCATAGCTTGAAGTCTCTTTGTAGTCGAGTATGACACCCTGTCTCGCGAATGGTGGTCTGTTGTGGCTTCCGAGGATCAGGTTCTCCATCACCGAAAAATCCGGTATCAGTCCTCTCTTGTGTCTGTCCTCGGGTACGTGGGAGATTCCCAACCGTATCCTCTCTTCCGGGGACGCGGCCGTTATTTCGGTGTTGTTCAGAAGGATTCTTCCCTCTGTCGACTTCCTCAGCCCTGTCAGGGTCTCGACAAGCTCACTCTGCCCGTTTCCCTCGACCCCTGCAACTCCCAAAATCTCTGAGGCGTAGACTTCGAGGTCGATGCCTTTCAGCGCTGGCAGGCCTCTATCGTCGAGGGCCTTCAGACTCGCGACTTTCAGGACGACTTCTCTTCCATTGATCGGTTTCTTCTCAAATCTGTAGATGACTTCTCGGCCGACCATCATCTTCGCTAGTTCGCCAAGGTCGGTATCCTCGACTCGCACCGTCCCCACTACTTTGCCTCTCTTGAGGACGGTTATCCTGTCGCAGATCCAGAGGACTTCCCTGAGCTTATGCGAGATGAAGACAACGGTCTTCCCTTGGTCCTTCAGGGCGCGGGCTGCTCTGAACAGCTCAGCTGCCTCTTGAGGAGTGAGGACAGAGGTCGGCTCGTCCAGAATGAGGATGTCGGCCCCTCTGTAGAGGGCCTTCAGGATTTCGACCCTCTGCTGTACGCCAACCGGGAGGGTGTATATCGGCGCCTTCAGGTCTACCTCTAAGTTGTAACGTTCACATGAAGCTTTGACGTCCTTCAGGGTTTTGTCCATGTCAAGTAATACTTTGTCCTTGGTGGGTTCTCTTCCCAAGATCACGTTTTCGGCCACTGTGAGGCTTGGGACGAGCATGAAGTGCTGATGGACCATTCCTATGCCCAGCCCTATCGCCGTGGCAGGACTATCCATCGTCACCTGCTTCTCGTTCACGTAGATCTGACCTTCATCAGGTTGGAAAAGTCCATAGAGTATGCTCATCAGTACCGTTTTTCCTGCGCCGTTTTCGCCCAGTAGGCCGTGGATCTCTCCCTTTTCTACAATGAAGTCTATCTTGTCGTTGGCTAAAACGCCTGGAAAGGTTTTGGTGATGCTTTTCATCTGGATGGCTGGGCTCATGGTTATGGAAAAAAGGGGGAGGGGGAGATGGGATTTAACGTTTCTGGCTAGCTGAAAGCTGAAGGTACCTTGATTTCTCCGCTCATGATCTTCTCTTTGGCCTGAAGGAGTTTGTCGATTGCGGCGGCTGGCAGGGTCGTATGTTTGAACTTGAATGTTTTCTCCCAGAATTCAGCTTGTTCCGGTAGCCTGCAGCATCCGGTCCACCCATCCGCCACGCCTTTGTTGTATACTTCTCCTTTGAACTTGCCAAGAATCGCTTTGAGTATCATCTCGTATATCGCAACGTCCACTCTCTTGGTCATGCTGCCCTTCACTTCGGGATAGAGGTAATCTTGGCATGCATCCACTCCAAAGCCAGAGATCCCCTTTGCGTGCACAGCCTCCAGGGCGCCCAGTCCACTCTTCCCAGCGGCAGCGTATATGCCATCGGCCCCGAGTTCAGCAAGTGAAAGCGCCAGTTCCTTTCCCTTGGTCGGGTCAGCCCAACCGCCGACGAAGACGGGGTCAAGAACCGTGGCGCCCGGGCTCGCCCATAAGACTCCTGCCTTGTAACCCACGAAGAAGTCCCTGATCAGAGGTATGTCCATACCTCCGACGAAGCCCACCTTGCCTGTCTTGGTTGTCATCGCGGCAAGCACTCCGACGAGGAAGGAACCCTCGTTGGCCTTGAAGAGGAGCGAGGCCACGTTCGGTTGAGAAACCGCCATATCAACGATCGCGAAGTTCTGCTTTGGGTATTCGGCGGCTACTTTGTTGAGGGCGTCTGCCTGATCGAAGCCGACGCAGACGATCAGAACGTACTTGTTGGATCTCGCGAAGTCCCTCTGGTAGCCCTCATACTCCGCTATCGCCTTGGGCTCCACATAGTCAAACTCGATCCCCAACTCATCTTTGGCCCTTCCCACTCCAGCGAATGAGATGTCGTTGAAAGACTTGTCACCCAGGCCACCTGTCGCCAGTATGAGGCCGACCCTCTTCGGCTTCTTTAAATTCTCGACCTCAGCTTTCAGCGTGTCGAACTCTTTCTTAGAGACCCAGTCCGGTCCGGGAGTTGTTGGAATCGGTTTCGCAAGCCATCCAATGCCTGCTCCGACTATCAGTCCTATGAGAATACCCACGACAATCTTACTAGATGCTTGAGACATAGCTTCATTCCCCTTAAGCCAGCTGTTATGCATTGGCAGTGCTTAAAAGAGTCACTAAGAGACATCGCAATGCAGCAGGAAAGAGCGGAAATATCGTCGGTGGCCACAAAGCGGCATCTGGTTCCAGCTGTCTCGAGAACGCCAGCTGGATCAGAGAAAACCGCTCACCAACCAAAGCCATTATGTTCAGAATAGAACTCACTCGGAGTCATCCTGGCAAGTATGAAAGCACAAGTTCAAACAATATCGAAGCGATGGGGCCATTCTCATAGCCTAACTGAGGATGACGTCTATTGACAGGGCGAATATTATCCCAAGTAACAAACCAACAGATACGACGTGCTTATGCCCATACTCATGGGCGACTGGGATGAGCTCATCTGCCGTGATGTATGTCATAACTCCAGCCGCGAAGGCGAGTGAGAAGCCTATCACAATCTTGTCCAGCAAGTGGAAAGCGGCAATTCCAGCTAGGGCTGCTACCGGCTCAGCTAGCCCAGAGAGAAACGTGATAGTTGCGATTCTTGATCTTCTCATGCCGGCTGTCATCAATGGAATCGCTGTGGCGATACCCTCAGGTATGTTGTGAAGCATTATGGCAATGGCAATGATCAAGCCCAGTCTGGGTGTGTACATGTAGCCAGTAGTGACAACCAGTCCTTCAGGAAGGTTGTGCAATGTCACACCTATCGCTATGAGCATTCCTGCTCTAAGCATCTTGGGATTGACGCTTTCTTCTCTCCTGGCCGTGGCTTCTATGTGGGGCACTGTCAGGTCCAAGGCGATCATGGCAAAGGCACCAAGAGAGAACATGACAATCAACTCATGGTGTGTGAGCAGTTCGACGGCTTCGAGGAAGAGGTTGTTGAATGAGACGAGAAGCATCACTCCGGACGCTAGGCCCATCGAGAAGCTGACAGCTCGGTCACTGACCTTTCTCCGCAATGCCACAATCATCCCACCAATCCCGGTCGCCATACCGGCCGCGAGGCTGAGAAGAAATGGTTCGAGTGACATGCTCATACCCTGGAGCCGTGAATCTGATCACGTGGTCGGTATCACTTTCCCGTCTGGGCATCTGTCCGGGTACTTCATGATCTTGTGGAGACGGTCCTCTGCTTCATCTGAGAGCGCATGTTCCATCTCGCAGGCCTGTCTATGAGCTCTATCCTTTCGAATGCTGAGAATATCGTGGAGGAAGCATTCGAGAATCCTGTGTTTTCTCGTGACTCTCCTGCCCACTCGACGGCCCTGGTCTGTAAGAACCACGCCTCTGTAAGGTTCGTATCGAATGTAACCCCTGTCGGCAAGGCGCCTCAGCATCTCTGTCACGCTGGGAGGAGAGACCCCGACACGCTTCGCTATCTCCATCGTAGAGGTTGAGATGCGTTCCTCCTCCAAGAAGTAGATTGCTTCTAGATACTCCTCAACGCTGCTAGTGACCATGGCTAAATGAAGTTAGGTATACCTAAATTTAACTCTGCCGCTTCGTGTTCCGAATACACTCGATGACGGACAAATGGTTGACAAAACATTGAAGACAGCTGCTTAGACGAAGTGCTGTTCAAGAAATGCTATGACAATAGGCTTCGTCGGCTCATCGTCCGTGTCTATAGCCTTGGCTTCTTGCAAAGTTGGCGATGATAAAAACCAAGGAAACGATCAGAAGAAGCGCTGCCAACGCCGAGAACGATCCTACGTAGCCTGGTCCTGTCGCGAGTATGAGCCCGGTTATTATCGGTCCCATCGTCTGTCCGACATCCATGACTGTGCCCAAGAATCCCATTCCTGTCCCGACAAGTCTTTCCTCGGTAAGTTCGCTGACAAGCGCAGGAGTAGACGACGTCACCATAGAAAAACCGATACCATATAGCACTGAGATTAGCAGGAGCCACATGAATTGAGTGGTGAAAGGGACTGCGGTAAGGGCCAATGCGCTAAGCGCCGAACCCACAACTATTGGGATCTTTCTTCCAACCTGGTCGGAGAACTTGCCCATGAGCGGCTTGAGTAGGGGAATCACCGCGAGCTGAGATCCCAATATCGCCCCATAGGAAAAGGAGTCAAAGCGAGCGATCTCCCTGAGATACCCGACCAAAAAGAATTCCGTGGCGCCGAACGCATAGTATTGCGCTGCCTCAACTAAGCCAACGACCATTATGCTTGGCTTTCCTGCAACAGCGGCCCATCCTTCGAGGAGCCTAGAGCTGCCTCCTCTAGGCGTTTTCCTACTTTCAGGCGTAGCTCTGAGGAGCATAGCTGCAACGACCAGAGCGGCGGAGCCCGCAAGTCCAACTGCGAGATATAATTCATGAAAACCATAGTCTGTGATGAATAGAATGTAGCCTCCAAGAAACGGCGCCAAGGTTCTTCCTACAACGGTCATCGAGGAGAAGAGAGAGGTGCGCTCAGCTCTCTTATACGGATAAAGTTCGACAACGAAGGCGTTTGCAACTGGGACGAATATAGCTGTAGCGAAACCGTGATAGAACCTAACCAAGGCAAGTTGCCACCAGACGCCAACGAGAAGATAGAAGAAGGGAGCTGAAGCAAACACAGCCGTCGACAGAAGTAGGATTCTTCTTCTGCCAAAGATGTCAGACAGCGAGCCCGCAGGAAGGCTCACCAAGATGCCCGGGATGGTCGAGGCCGCAGCCACGAAGCCCATCAAGGAATCTGGTGTACCCAAAGCTCGGGCGAACGGGTTCAACACTGGGTTCTTGGACATCGTTGAGCTAAGGATGGCGAAGAGGCCAACTGCGCAGAGAACCCAAAACAGATATCCGGTCCCGCGCGTATTGGACGTCATAGCAATGTCTCTTTCACTTTATCTCTGAGAAATCCGTGCCTCTGTCTGCGATCCATCTTCTCAAGTTCTGCTGCATATTTCTCCTTCACGAGGCGCAGCTTGCAGTAGGCATAGAGCGCGTCGTAAAGGTAAGCCTGTTTCTCTAGGGCTTCATAATCATTTGCGGCGATCATCATGGAACCTGCCGCCATCGCTTCCAACCCAACACTCTCAGGCGCAAGATTCATCTTGCCTGTATCCGCAGCCCTCACGATCTTCGCCAACTCAAGAAGGGCCCGGTCCCGAAGCCCGTACTTCTCAACTATCGCATCGAAGCTGCATCTGTCTCCTCTGTGACCCAGTTCAACGCCCTCAGCGTCGAAAGGAATGGCCTTCTCCTTGGCTGCTATCTCCTGCACCTTCTCAGCTGGAACAAACAGAAACTCCGCCTCCCGATCAACAAATCTCCTAATCAACCACGGACAAGCAACCCTGTCAACGTGAACGTTCTCACGAGTCACCCATTTCACGCAGCATCACCCCAACAGCCGATCGATCTGCTGGATTCGGACTTTAGCTTTTTCCAAGAGAAGCATCTCGTGGCTCATTACTGAGAGCATAGCATTACTTGCCGGTACTCAGGCACCAGCCTGTCAGAATGCGTAAACTGCGTCACCTCTCTCGGGTGCGTCGCAGCACTGCTCTCGTTTCTTCAACTTACTGTCTGTCGATCGCGAATAGTTCCTGCTCAGCTGTCGCGGCCACTTTCTGCGCAAGTCTCTCAACCCCGTGCGTGGGTAGATTTCCTGATAGCTCTCGCATCAGAGCATCAACGACCTTTGGAAGAATTGAAATCGTGACCTTCCCATTCTCTGAGTCCTCCAGAGAGATCTTAAAGTCTGAAGAATCTTCAAATCTCAGTCGCCTGTTTCCGATGGTGCACCCAGTTGCGAATTGAATTCCGTCTAGGATGCAGGAGTAGGGAATCGACAGGATCAGCCATGCTGCTGCCTGTAGATTGTGATTCTTGTTGTCTGTTCGGAGTTCTCTCAGGGCTATCATGCCAGCTCTTACGCCCAGAACAAGGAATGGTCCGAGGTGTCCGTGGAAGTCTCTGGCCCCCTGCAGGATCGTGGCCAGATCCTGATCACGTGAAGTCACGCCACCACTCTCCCCCGACAGTCGATTTGATCTAGAGACTGCTTGAAGGATGAATCTTCCTAGCAGCTAGCGCCCTGATAACTGTGAACCCGATCGCTCCTCCCAGTATGCCTCCAACAGCGTGGAGGCCTGCGAACACAAGAACTCCCGTCAAGGTTCCTATGTCCATGAAGATGCTACCGATTATGGCGCCTGCAAACCCGGCCGAAAGTGTGGAGAAGAATATGATGTATGCCATACTCACAAACACCTTATCCAGACAGTTATGGTAACCCCCACCCTTTGTCGCAACGTCGAATAAGATGCTTGCCGCCACGAAGGCGAATACGTGAAACGCGGCCGGATTCAGGATGAGCGTCAGGGCCGCGACGACCATGCCAGTCAGCGTAGCTGCTCCAAGTTTTCTTGTCCACCAAACAACCAGCGTCAATGAGATGAATGCAAGAAGGTCGCACAGGAACGGCATGTGGGTCAGCTGCCAAAAAATCGGAGATATTAGTGCGTTCAGTATCGCCCAGAGAGCACCGCAGACGGTTACAGCCGTCAAGTCTCGAGTGGTGAAGTAGGGCATCGACCTAGCACTTTTCTTTCAAGAAG
>CAZGZF010000013.1:0-22061 GCA_964529995.1 uncultured Candidatus Bathyarchaeia archaeon | reverse complement strand
TGGCTTACGGAGACTCCGGCGTTGACATGGTTTTCTGAAATTGAGGATGGCAAGGCTACTTTCAGGTTAGGCGACAGCAGGCCCGTTAGGATCGACATTCACCCGTTTGTCGGAACGATCGGCGTCGCACCCGCGTCAGAATCTATCCCTACTACCACACCCGGAAGGCACGGCGGCAACATGGATGTTCCTGATGTCTGTAAGGGAAACACGCTCAAGCTTCCAGTCGCTGTCAAGGGCGCCCTCTTCAGTTTGGGAGATGTACATGCGGTGCAAGGCGATGGTGAGATATGTGGAACCGCAGTCGAGGTTCCAGCCGTCGTGACTGTCAGGTTTGGTCTGGAGAAAGGTCGGAAGATAGAATGGCCGCGCATTGAGTCACCTGACGAAGTCATCACTGTCTGTAGCGCCAAACCTCTGGAGGACGCCGCCCGACTAGCCTTCCGGGAGATGATAAAATGGCTTGAGACAGACTACGCCGTTGACCAATACGACGCGTACATGCTATTGAGCCTGACCGCGACGGCAAGGATCGCTCAGATAGTGGATCCGCTCTACACAGTTGTTGTCAAGCTCCAAAACAAATACCTCAGACAACTCGGGGAGAAAACAACCTGAACCATCCTACTGGTGACAAGGTGTTGTGGAGGGAGTTCGGACAGGGTAGCTTGTTTCTGCCGGATCTGAAGGTCACACCCGCTCATTCATGCTTCTGGTTTGCACCTTTTCCACAAAACTTTGCTATGCCGATTAGCGCAGCCACCAGAATCGCACCGACGATGACGCCAGCAATTTTTCCTTTCAACCGTTTCACCTCCACAAGATCCTTCTCTTCCTTGACTTTGCCTGCGACAACGATAATTGTTGTAGGAGCATGATTTCCTAAAAACCGCAGAGTCACTACCCTCGACTCAACCGCACTTGAGTCAAGAGCAAACACAATCGATTGAGGTGTTCCATGAAAACGCCATGTCCCTAGACTGTAAAAGGCTTAAATGCTCCATCAGCTGCGGCAACCGATGATTGATGCTACTGGCAGGTGAGGATGATGGTAGAGGTAAAGCGTCTTCTCGAATACAACCGCGAAATCAGGCACCGGTACCTCGATAGTCTGGCCGTTCTTCCTTGGGACGAGTTGACGAAGAATCGTGAAGCCAGCTGGCACTCCCTCAGGAACATATTCATACATAGCGTCGGCGCCATAGAATATTGGCTCGACGTTCTGGAGAACACGAAGAAGTCTAAACGCCGAGGCTTCGACGAATACTCCTGCATTGAAGATATCCGTCAACACATGGAGGAAGTGGAAGACCGGCTGCAGGAATATCTCGATGGCTTGTCTCAGTCCGAATTGGAGAAAAAGTTCAGCAGGAAGAATGACGAAGGGAAAGATGTCGAGCCGACCGCGGAGGACATATTGATCCACGTTTTTGAGGAAGAGGTCCATCACCGCGGCGAGCTGATCGCCCTTCTCTGGCAGATGGGTATCGAACCGCCCCTGATGGGTTGGATGAGTCTTTAGCGTGGCTGATCCTATGGCAAAGATCCTTGGGAAGACTTCAGATCCGCTGTTCCCGTTACCCGTTATGCTGATCTCATGTGCAGACAAAAAGGGAAACAGAAACCTGATCACTCTGGCATGGGTATCGAAGGTCTGCGCAGAGCCGCCAATGCTCGCAGCTGCAGTTCGGTCAAGCAGGTACTCATATAACATGATCAAGGAGAGCGGTGAGTTCGTCGTGAATGTTCCAACGGAAAGCATCATCCGCCAAGTGGATTTCTGCGGGAACACCTCGGGAAAGAACATTGACAAGTTCAAGCAAACTGGGCTAACACCTCAACCAGCTTCGAAGGTGAAGGCAGCTATTGTCAAGGAGTGCTCAGCCCACTTCGAGTGCATTGTACGACAGTCCATTCGGCTTGGCTCTCATGACCTTTTCATCGGAGAGGTCGTTGCAGTAGAGGTCGATGACTCGATCCTTGACGCACAGGGCAAGATAGACTACGTCAAGGCGAAGCCCGTCATCTATGCAGCACCCGGATACTGGAACTTGGCAAAGCAGGTCGGAACATATGGGTATTCGGTCAAGAAGATCTAGATTCAGTATCGAACTAGTCGCAATTGGGGAATTCTGAGAACCCGGCGACACCGAACACGCGAATTCCTGAATTCATTCAAGTGGCAGCTCCCTTGATCTTGAGTGTGCTGTCGTTTTCTTCTCTGTCTAGATCCAGAAGATCTCGATCGGACAGATCCCTCTACAGTCCGATCTAGGGTTACGAAATCGAGGATCTGTCTCGTGAAAAGGCAGATGCAGAAACCTGACATCACAACCTGAGACTACTCGTGGACCCGTCATATAGATGATTCCTTCATCCAGCTTTTATTCAGGCAATGCTACTTTCCGTCGTTGCGTTTGGAGGAGGTGAACACATGGCATTGGCGCAGAGAGCCGTCGGAGGATCAGCTGTCCTAGGTTTGATCATAGCTGTCGGAGGGCTTCTCGTGACAGTCGCGTCCTTCTACTTGATACTCAAAATCGCTGCACTAGTCGACGCGCTGAAGGACAAGGTCAAAGAAATGAAGGTATAGATGAGATCGTACCCTCCATTTCTTGATTTTTCTCCTTCCGGAAAGAAGAGTTCTGGTAGTTCACTGTAACAGCCTGATTGATATTCCAAATGAACTTGACGACGTTTCCTTATCCTAGGGAGAGAGGGCTTTGGATAGAGATGTCGTCACGGGGAATGTGGACTGACGGTCGTGATTGAGAAGTATTTACCGAGGGGTCGATGGCTAGTCCTTGATTGCTTCGATGACGCTGACGACGTTCCATAGTTTCACTCTTGTGTATGCAGGCATGTTGGGGTCTTGGGATATCTCGTCTAGGATCGCGATGGCATTTGATGCTCTCACACCTAGGCTATGCTCTGTCGCCTGCAAGGCGTCCGCAGCATCCTTCGCCGCTCGGCGAATGTTCCGAGGAGTCGTATTGTCCTGAGCTACCTCGTTCAGCACGGCTAAGGCCTGATTGATACGCGACTTATACTCTTCCTTTCTCTTCGAAACCTTCTGCACTGGCAAAGTCTATCCCCACCATTAATAAGGGAATTAAGCATGAATCTAAGGGACTGACTAAAATTCTTTCCTTGGAGCCACTCAGATTGAAGGACGACGCCTCCTATCTGGCAAGAGCGGCAGAACTTCTCAGATCAGGGGCAACCATGCTTGCCCAAGCTTGCCCAGCTTGTAGCACCCCTCTCTTCAAGCTGAGCGAACAAGTTGTGTGTGCGAGATGCAATAAACCAGTAGTCATTCTGAAGACGGCGGAGGATGAGAGCAAAATCCTCAGAGACAGAACACTAGCGAGCACTGAGCAAACTCTACTCGAAAAGATCAAAGAAGTACAGTCCACAATTGAGAAGGAGCGGGATCCGACCAAGATAGCGCAGCTGACAGAGAATCTGTCAAACCTACTAACTGTGCTAGAGAAGCTCAGGAAGGCAGGTAGTACGTCCTAGTAACGTTGTCTGCTACGCTGCTTCTTTTCTATACTTCGCCGTCAGGATCTCTCGGATTCGCTCTGAGATTTTCTCGCCTATCCCTTCGACTTCGCTGAGTTCTTCTCTGCTCACCGTGAACACTCTCTCAACAGTCTCGAATTTCTCTAGAAGTTTCTTTGATCGTACTGCATCAATGCTTGGAAGGCTGGCGACGATGAATTCCTGCATTTCATCGACAGTAGCGGGCTTGCGTTCAGCCCTGACTCTAGGCTCGCGTTTTTCTTTGATCTGTTCGCGCCTAGCGAGCGAGAATAGAAGTAACGCTGTTTCCTCTGGACTTTTTGTCCACACCAGTGGTATTAAGTAGTCTATCAGGACGCTAGCAACTGCTCCCATGAGTGATTCAGGGCTAATCTGCCTTGCAGATGCAGTCCTTTCTCCTTCTACGAGCAGGATGGGAAGGTCGTAGGATCTCTTCATCGCTATAAGTTGACTGAAGAGACGGCCATCCATTATCGAATCTGCCAGATCGTCAGCGGTTTTCCGTTCTACTGCTACTCTATCTGATAGGATAAAGTCTGAGGTTACTAGGTTCTCAATCTTTATCGACGGATTGAGCTTAGCCAGTTCTCTTATGACTGGAGAAGCGCTCTCTCTTGAGTCAACAATGATGGTCACGAACTGTTGTTCTGGCTCTGTGGTTTCTTGCTCAAACTCTTCTAATCTTGGTTGGTCTCTTGTTACCTTCGTGGAGGTCTCAATTTCGCGCAGGGCATCGGCCATCGCTCTTTCCTTTCTTCTAGCAATCCAATAATACGCCTCATCTCTTGTCCCAACAGCTATCAGAACCGTTACTTTGCCAGGGCCTCTCCTGCCTGTTCTTCCTCTTCGCTGAATGAATCTGATTGCGCTGGGGACACTGTCATAGAAGATGACTTCATCGCACTCCGCGATGTCCAAGCCCTCTTCGCCGATCTGCGTGGCTATTAGGACATTGTAGGTACCTTGCTTGAAATGTTCAAGAGCTGCCGCTTGTTCTCTTTGGGAAAGTCCCTTGTCTTCACCCTTGGTGACTTGACCAACGAGGCGCGCCGCTGATACGCCTTGACGCGAGTTAAGCAACTCAAGAAGCCTGGCAGCAGTAGCGCGATAATTTGTGAAGACCATGATTCGTCGTGCACCTTTTCTGAATGCCTCATCGATCTCATTGACCAATTCTGCGATCTTTGGATGATCTATCCCTTCCTTCGTTGCGGCGTCTACGAGAAGAAGAGACCTCTGAATTCCCCCATGTTCCATCATTATTCTCAGTGCTGACGACGGCCTGACACGCAACTTCATTTTCAGCGATTCAACATGCTTCTTCAACGAAGAGAATCCTTGCGTTTCCAGTAATTCTATCGCCTTGACCGCGTGGATGCATGTGTAGAGCCCTGCGGAGAGTACTCGTGAATTATCCCTTGATATCGCGTCTGACATTCGTAGCTTCTGGAGGTTATCTCTCGCCTCCAAGATTTCTCTTAGTCTGACTCTGTCGGGGACTGTTTGCGTGAGTATGCCAATCTTTTGGGCGGCCTTAATCTGATCTCTCAGGAACTCTTGAAAGCCGTGGCGGGTGTCGTGAAAGATCTGGGGAAGAACCACACTTTTCCATTCCACCTGAAGCCCGGATACATACGGCTTCACGTCGGGACTGGAGAGAGTTCTAGTCTCGACGTGTCTGATGCGGAGGTTTCGACAGACTTCTGCTATGGCTTCCCGGGTGGATCCAGGCGAGGCCGTTAATCCCAAGATCAGGGAGTTCTTTTCCTGCGCATACCTTGGTCCTATGAAGGTGTAGGAGTAATCTCCTACGGCCCTGTGTGCCTCATCAAACACCAATAGTACAGCATCCTGCAATTGCAGACGTCCAGTAATCAGATCGTTCATGAAGACTTGAGGCGTGGAGAAGACCACCTTCTTGCTCCACAACTGGGCCCTCTGATCAGGGTGCGTTTCACCGGTTATCGCAACCATTGAGTCTGATTCAACTGCCAATATCCTGCTGAAAGTCTTGTGATGCTGAATGGTGAGGGGTCTAGTGGGGGCCATAACTACAACTTTTCCTTGCGGAAATTGCCTTAGCCTCTCAGCGATAACCAGCGCGGCCACTATCGTCTTTCCCAATCCGGTCGGGAGAGAAACGAGCGTGTTTTGTTTGAGACATTCGTCTGCTATCCGTTGTTGGTAGCTTCGGCTCTCAACTTTGCCTTCTTGTATCAACGGATGCTCCACGAATTTCTGGGCCATCGGCTTCGCCTATACGTTCAAGTAGGCATCAGTACCATTCCGTCGAAAATGGTTGTGTCGCTTCTCGCTGATTGACGGGCATCACTGAAAGTGTCTACGATTTTCTGAGCTTGGGTCGCATACAATGAGATCCCGTCTTATCTTGGGTCTTCGATGTTCTGTTTGGGGAAATTAGCTTTCTCCAAAGCTTGGAGGGCCAATGTCAGAATTTCTTCTTTTACCATGTTGAGGCTTCTGTTCGAATCTACCTTTATCATCTCCCCTGAGTGCACGAGACCAATGTAGACTTGTCGGACCTTGGTCTCCAACTGCAAATTCTCCAAAACACTTCTGCCCCTCTTCCTCGCAAGCCCTACCTCGGGTGGAACATCCAAGTATAAGGCCAGATTCGGCTTGATGGCGAAATAGTTGACTTGGCGTAGCCAATCAAGTCTCAGACCTTGCGCTCCTTGATATGCTATTGAAGAGTAGACGTACCTGTCTGAAACGACGATCTTGTTCGCGTTTAGCATGGGAAGGACATCAAACTTCAGGTGTTCAAACCTGTCTGCGGCGAAGAGTAGCGCCTCGACCTCTGGAGCGACTTTGGCTTCTCGGAGGAGCTTCTGCTCTATGAAACTTCCTATCATGGATTCACTTGGCTCTGTCGTGTAGGCAACATCATATCTGAGCTTCCGTAACGCTTCGCAGAGGATCTTGGAATGAACAGTCTTCCCGCATCCGTCGATTCCATCGAGAACTATGAAGAACCCCATTTCGGCGGCTGGCAAGGCTACCATATCCAACGGTCACAGACGTAACAGATGTCTAATGTTGGACCGTATAAAAACGGTGTCGCTTCAAAACAAGCATATACGGAACCAAACACGGCATAAGAAAAGTGACGATTTGCGATTCGCATCAGGCTCCCAACCAGAAGCAATATTATTGTGATGTAGCAAGGCTAAATTTGAGAAGCCCCTCCGGAAAGCGTTCGGCCTCTGCTTGCGCTTTGCGAGGCATCAGGAGAGTAAGCTTGGCTGAGTATGGGAAGTCATCTGAATTCTGGGGATTCATAAAAGATCCTCTCTACGGTTACATACGTTTGAAGGAATCCGAGAAGAACATACTTGACACGACGGCCGTTCAGAGACTTCGAAGAATAAAGCAACTTAGCGGAGCTGAATACGTCTATCCCGCTGCCAATCATACTCGGTTTGAACACTCCCTAGGTGCCTCTCATCTTGCTAGCATGCTTGCAACATGTCTGCCCGTGGAGCTGAGAACTGAAGCCGTAACGAAGCTGAAGATGGCTGCCCTGCTTCATGATGTCGGCCATGCGCCCTTCTCCCACCTGCTCGAACCGACAATGAAGCAGGTCCTAGGAAAGACGCATGAGGATCTTGGATCATGGATAATCACGAAGTCTGCTCTGGCTGACGCATTGAGAAGGGAGGGAATAGACCCTAATGAGATAGGCAAGCTAGCCGTTGGCAGACTTACTGACAAGGAGAGGCCCTTCATGAATCAGATCATACGGAGCTCAGTTGACGTAGACAAAATGGACTTCGTTCTACGAGATTCATACCACACTGGTGCGGGATATGGGACAGTCGACGTCTTCCGACTAATCTACACGATGGACGTGTTGGATGGGGACTTGGCAGTAAACTCGACTGCGATTCCAACACTGGAAACGTTCCTACTGGCTCGTCTCGAATCTTTCAGAACAATCTACTTCCATCGAGCCTCAAGAGCAGCGCAGATAATGGTGCAGGAAGCGTTGGAACAGGCTGAACCGGAGCTGAAACTCCTCTCCTTCAAGACTCCAGAAGACTATCTCGCCCTAGACGACTATTCAGTGTGGTCCCGACTAAAGACTTGCAAAAAATCAAAGTCAATCATCGAAGATGTTGAGAACCGAAGACTAATCAAATGTTCATATGAGAAGACCTTCTTCGTGAAAGACGAACTCCTCTCAAGCGTTTTCACGAATGAAGCCGTGAGGAAGCAGATGGAGCAAGAGATAGCACATAAGGCAAAGATCGATCCCGACCAAGTGTGGATCGATGTTCCATCTCTTCCTTCGGTACCCTACCACTACGCCATGGAGATCGAGCCGATGGATATTCCTGTGTTCCACGAAACTAGGGACGGGAAGAAGATACGGGTCAAGGTGACTGAACTCTCCCAGATAATCGGGGTCATGCGGGTCTTCATGAACATAATGAGAGTGTACACGATTCTGAAGCACAGAGAGGCAGTGATGAAAGCTTCAGAAGAAATCCTAGGGAAACCCACGATTTCTTCGCAGGTATCCTACTGACTTCGCCCTTTCCCAACAAGATTATCCAGAAGAGCAGCGGCTGTTTTTACACCTTCAGGTTCAGGGATCTCCACGTGCACTGAGGCCAGACTCATCTTCTTGAAGAAACCTGCAACCCTCTCAGCTAAGGCTCTAGCAGATAGGATGTACTTTCCACCCACCAGCACCGAGGAGATAGTTGCTTGACCTTCTGTGGAACTGGGTAGAGCGATAGCGAGAGTTCCAAGCTTCATGCTTCCTTCATAGAAGAAGACTAGAATGGCGTTGCTGAGCTCCAGTAGGCTCAGATGGAGAACCTTTCCGCCTTTCTCCATGCTGACCTCCCTAAACGACATGGCAACCCCCGTAGAGCTTCCCCCAGTCAGTATATGAAGGCTAGAGGAACTCTTTCCCAGACTCATCCAATTTGACAGCACCAAATTCAACAGCACTTACTGGCTTTTTGAAAGGAGTGTAGATCCTCAGGATTCCATTTCCTTGTTCCACGCCTTTCAAGATTCCTATGTCTAGGAGAAAGTCATCATCGTTTAGGAAGCCTACAATCGAGCGAAGCTTTTGAGTAGCTCCAATGAGCCTGCCATTTCTAACCTCTGCCCCCCTCAACCTTGTCCTGTTGAACTCAACGTGTCGCGTGACGCTTCCCTCCAGATGTTTCCTATACGAAAACTCTCTAAGTTTTCGTCTCTCCTCCCTGTTTCTCTTCCTTATGACTGATGGAGATCGGACTTTGATTGTTGTAGCTCTTACGACATCAACTATTGGATTCACATAGTCAGATCCAATCGCCGCCACAAGATCGGGATGGATCTCGTCTATCATTCTGGCCTTGAAGGCGCAGGCTTCATCGCCTGCGACCCACCCGTCAGTGTTTATGATGAGGGGATCACGACCAGCTGGAGGAAGTTGAGTAAGCTTCCTTATTCCCGAGATGATCTTATCCGTTACAGCAGCTGGGCTCGTGTGACCCACGAAGAACATCGAGATCAAGTTGAGGTCTGCTAGCGAGAGCAGACATCCATCAGTGACACCGAGTCCAATGGTAGCGGGCGGGCCGATATCGGACTGTCCGACGTCAGCGTCGATCACTGAAACGCTTGGATACTTGTCCAGTAACATGTTGGCGAGGTAGGTGCACAGGGTGCTCTTTCCAGAGTCCACATCTCCCACTGTGAGAATCTTCGGACAAGGTGTTTCTAGAACAGCATCAGCCAGGTTCTTCCACGAGGTAGGTATAGTTGTCCCTTCAATATCCGTGCAGGTGGCGTTCTCTCCTAGAGACGTTTCGAAGACGCTATCTGTCGCTGCTTCGACCGCTATCTGCTTCTCCTCTCTAACGAGTAGCCTCTCTTCCCTCTCGACAGGTGCACCTAGAACGGTGGCCTCCCCCTCGATTAGTGTAAGTGATGCTGGGCCGGAAACCAGCAAGGTTCTTCCGGCGGACAAAGCTGTCCTTGCCATGGTGGGCTTCGTCGATGAATGCCCTACACACATTTAAGCTAATCTCAGCGGCTGCATATTGATAGGGCAAAGCTGGAAAGCTGTTGAGATCCGGATCAGGCATAGTTTCAACAGGGTGTTCATCCCTTGACATCATGCTTCGAGGGGGCTTTCCATTCTCCAGTGTAAGCCTTGTCTACGGGGAGGCTTCGACTGGGAAAACAACATTGTCAATTCAATGTGCCGTGGAATGTGCGAAGAGAGACCTCAAGACAATATACATCGATGCCGACAGATCGTTTTCACACAATCGGCTTGCTCAGATCGCCAGTGGCCACCTAGAGAAGGTCGCTGCTGGCATTGTTGTGTTTGCCCCCGATACTTTCTCAGAACAGACATCTTTGGTTGAGAGCATGGAGAGCTATGTTACTGCGAACACTGGGTTAATTGTAGTCGATACGATAACATCACTATACCGTTCCTCTCTGGGGTCGACAGAGAGAGTCTTTGCACAGAATCGACAACTGAATAGACAGTTGGCATACCTTGCGGAGCTAGCCTCCCTGAGGCGCCTAGCGGTTCTCGTCACGAGCCAAGTACACAGTCTTCCCTTTCGGGGAGAGGATCAAACGGAACCTGTCGCGAGGCGCATTCTCACATACTGGTCCAGCGTTATACTCAGGCTTTCCCTCACAGCGAACCCAAGTGTCAAGACAGCTGCCCTTGAGCGGTTCTCATCACACAATGTTCCTCTATCGTCCCGTCTATTGAGAATGACAGAGAGAGGACTGGAAGAAGTATGCTCAGCAGCCTAGGAGATCTTCAGCAGAGCTGAACCCTTTGGAGCTAATCATAAGCCTAGGCGATATGGTCTCAGCTCTGATGTTCATTCTTCCTTCTTACGCCGCCAATTCTGTTCCTGCAATCTTCGGTGGGGGGACTCCAATAGATCTTGGGCAATGTTTCTTAGATGGTGAGAGAATTCTTGGTGCCCACAAGACGGTCAAGGGATTCGTAAGCGGTCTCCTTGCTGGAATCCTAGTATCCATTCTCATGGCGGTCTTATTTTCCGTTGAACTCTTGTTCTTTGGCACTCTGATCTCTGCGGGCGCTTTGGCAGGCGACCTGGTGGGGGCGTTCATCAAGAGGCGGATGAGGCTTCCGCCCGGATACCCACTGCCCCTGTTGGACCAGCTCGACTTTGTGTTCGGCGGAATTTTAGTCCTATATCCCTTCTACAGACTTAGCCAAGGAGCGATCTTTCTCGTACTGCTGGTTACTCCCGCCATTCACTTAGTCGCCAATATGATAGCGTACCTTCTGGGACTCAAGAAGACCTTCTGGTAAGGATTTTGCTAGAAGCCTATCTTCGATGCTAGGAACGATGTACAATAGTAGACCGCGATAAGTGTAACCATGAGGCCAAGAATAAGCATGAGGTAGGCCTGCCTGGGATTGTAGACTAGACGTGTGCTTCTGAATAGCAAGTAAAGGCCCAAGATCGCAAGAAAATACAACAGGCCTGCCAATATACTCTCGTTCAGAGTTTGCATATGAATGCTTCCTCTATAGACGAAGGTCCAGCCTGAACCTTTTGGCAGCAACGCCAGAGGCTTCTCTAAGATGTCGAAGATTCCACCCGCCAAGATGAAAATCCCAAAAACCATCGTCGCAACCACAAGCAGAGTTGTGGATGGCTTCATTGCTCTAGCACGCAGAATTCCGACTCCCCGAAACCTGTAGCCGAGATTCACAAAGAATCTCTTGACTCTCCAAGAGGCCTTGCCTATCCTGACCTTCAACATCTGCCATCCGCAGCGAAATGCCCGAAACACTAAGGACAGCACAAACTTAAGCATATCTCGCAATACCGGAGGAACATTGTGGGTCGCGATCTGCGTACGCGAGAGTTGTGAGTTCACAGGCGATCAAAAGAAAGTTAAAATACGCTGTCGCTTTCGGTATGGCCTTCAGGAATGTGAACAGAGTATGCCCCAGAAGATTCTCTGCAACGGATGCAATACAACCCTCTACGATGGTTTTGAACTCGAATCGCCTCTTGAGATTGTTCAGAGGAACAACGGGACGTGTCCCAAATGTGGGCGGAAGCTCGGATTCGACCCGGACACTATCAAGATTGTTCCGATGGACCAAGCGAGAAATCAGAAAAGGTAGAGTTGGCACAGGATCTCCAGGTTCTGCCTGAGTTCTCGGATGCGATTGTGAATGGCCAAGCGAACTCAACTACATGACTTTCACGTTCGGAACGGTCGCATGACCGAATTCGCCGGGTTCGAGATGCCCGTCTGGTATGATAGCATCGTTTCAGAGTGCAGAGTGGTTCGGAATAGTGTTGGGATCTTTGATGTGTCTCACATGGGAAGGGCTGTGATCTCGGGTGAAGGCTCGACATCGTTTCTGGATTATGTTACAACCAATGATGTCGCGGCTTTGACAGTGGATCGTGCACACTACTCGTTGATCTGTAATGAGGATGGAGGCATTGTCGACGATGTAGTCGTCGACAAACTGGCAGAGAATCAGTACCTCATGGTCTTCAATGCGGGAAATCGTGATAAGGATCTGGGTTGGCTGAAGAAGAAGGCAGAACCTTTCAGCGTCAACATAGAGCATGTATCTGACCAGGTTTCCATGTTCGCAGTTCAGGGGCCAAACGCTCAAGAAGTTTTGCAACAAGTCTGTGGCGAAGATCTCTCGTTGATCCCTAGATTTGGTGGGAGATCCCTGGATCTTGAGGGTATGAAGCTGACTGTTACCAGAACTGGTTATACTGGCGAGGATGGTTTTGAGGTGTTTACATGGGGCGCTCCGCTTGAGGATCCGTCAAGAGCTGTGGCAGTCTGGAACGAAATACTTGATCATGGCAAAGCTTTCCATATACAACCATGTGGGCTGGGTGCGCGTGATATTCTGCGACTGGAAGCGGGGATGTGTCTTTACGGCAATGACATAACAGAATCCACCAGTCCGCTCCAGGCCAGGCTGAGCTTTGTTGTGAAGCTCGCCAAGAGTGA
This sequence comes from uncultured Candidatus Bathyarchaeia archaeon, assembly GCA_964529995.1. Lineage (GTDB taxonomy): Archaea > Thermoproteota > Bathyarchaeia > 40CM-2-53-6 > JALHTG01 > JALHTG01. The sequence goes on along the minus strand of CAZGZF010000013.1, from coordinate 9,491 downwards.
ATTCATAGGGCGCGACGCCTTGGTTCGGGAGAAGGCACAGGGCCTGAAGAAAGTCAGGGTTGGGCTTAAGGTTCTTGACGCGGGAATACCTAGGGCCGAATGCCCCCTCCTGAAGGATTCCCAAGTTGTAGGGAAGGTGACGAGTGGGACCTTCTCGCCTACCATGAACCAAGGGATAGCGATGGGGTATATTCCGAAAGAATATTCGAAGGTCGGGGATAACCTGCTCGTTGAGGTGCGTGGCAAGAACCTGCGTGCAGCAGTTGTAGGCTTCCCTTTCTATGACACTTCGAAGTATGGGTGGCAGAGAACTAACAGGTGATCCTCTAGGATACGCGACAGGACCGGATCACGCCTTCGAATCAGTAATATAATGCGTAACGACTTCATACATACCGGAAAGGGACCGATCCGTGAAGATAGGCGATTATGAAGTTCCTGAAGATCTGTACTACACGAAAGAACACGAGTGGGTAAGGCTGGAAGGAAACACGTGTCGAATCGGAATTAGTGACTACGCCCAGAAATCTCTTCACGAAGTTGTGTTCGTGGATCTTCCGAAAGTAGGAGCACAGATGGCCCAGTCGCAGTCTTTGGGCTCAGTTGAATCTGTAAAGGCGGTTGCCGATGTCTACGCTCCAGTTTCGGGCGAGATAGCTGAGGTCAATTTGAAACTGACGGATACTCCTGAGCTTGTGAATCAACACCCGTACGGCGATGGGTGGATAGCAGTCGTCAAGCCGTCCAAGCTTGAAGTTGAAATAAAGAGCCTGCTACACGCTGAGGGTTATGCGGATTTTCTGAGGACACAGATGAAATAGCCTACTCCACTTTCACCACTGTTTCTTCTCGGTAATCCGTAACTACTCTGATGTAGCCACGCAATGTCTCATCCAAATCTCTGTCGCCTGTATCTACTAGCAACCGTCTGTGAGGCAGGCTCAGCAATTTGCCTCTTGTGGCAACTACGATTATGTTGTCTCGCCCCACTTTCCTTACGACCGCAGGGCTGATCTGCTGGTTTCCCCTGCCGAGAATGTACGCTTGTCCTCCTATTGGCGTAACCACGATCTTGACAGGTCGGCTCTTAATCAGTTCCAGTAGTCTTCCTTCATCGACATCTTTTGCAATCAACCGCTTCTCGCATACGACATCGACTCCGAGCAGTGTCTTCTCGACCCCAAGCATGTCGGCGATGGCTTTCACAGTTGTTCCCGGACCAAGGATATACAGCTCGTCGCGCATTTCTTCCGCGACATGTTTTGCGATGGCGTGTTGCTGCTCAACTTCGTCCTCAGTCTGGGCTGTGGCAGTCTTGATCCCTTGCATGAGAAGGGGCTCACATGGAACATTCATATATCCATAGAGTTTCGCAGACAGACGTCCGGCTCTGAACTCATCCTCATCTACATCCATCACTTCTGCCTGCCCAACCTGTAGCTCTCCCATGAGATATCGGATCGTGACATTGGCTGCGTGAGACGGGCCTATCGCGAAGACCGAGCTATGTACCTTCACTCCGGCAGGTATTCCAAGGACGACGACCTTGCCATCGATCGAATCTAGGATATCCCTAGCGGTTCCGTCTCCCCCTGTGAAAAGGATCAGGTCAACAGTTTCCTCTGCAAGAATCTTCGCTGTCCGTCTAGTGTCATCTGGAGTGGTTCTCTTTTGGAGCACATTGTTGACTATTTTCGGACTAAAGCCGGCGTCTTTAGTTTCCTCCTCTCCCATCTCTCCTGAACATGTGAGGATGTCGAAAAGGCCTCTGTGGGCCCAAAGACCCCTCAGTGCCTCAACTGTTCTCTTTGGAGCGATTGGAGTTGCTCCTCTTCTTAGAGCCTCCTCTAACGTTTCGCTGCCATCGGTACCTTTCAACCCGACTCGGCCGCTTGACTGGCTAGTTCAATGTCTCTAGTCCGGCTATCGGGTTGACGATGAGGCCCAGCTTCTTTTGCGACATCGCCTTCCTCCGTTGGAGACTGCTGGGTTGGTTGGTCCTAATTCTCTGAGGATTTTGTCGCTTTGACTATGCCAACCTTGAGGTTCTCTCCGGCAAGTCTGTATTCTGCTACGTGAGCGTCTGCAGGTGGAGGCTGACGCTTCAAGTCATCCGCTAACGTTTCAATTGAAATATACTTAATGAACGCTGAAAATGCATGGAGATTATTTGGGCCGCCATCGTAGTAGATGAGGATCCTATCATCAATATTGAATCCGGCTTTTTTCCGTTGATCTTGTATCCGACGGACTATGTCTCTAGCAAGCCCCTCCAAGACCAGATCGGCAGGAATTGCTTTCTGAACGCCGACGAGAATGCCCTCCTCCTCTACGACAGACCAGCCTTCTCTAGGTCTTGTCGATACGTGAATCTCCTCGGGAGAAACGATCACCGGGCGTCCATCTATTGTCACTTCGACCGCGGTTTTCTTCCCTTGAGCTGAAATAAGCGTATTGGGATCCATCTTTGATATCGCATCGCGCACTTTCGACAGGAGCTTCCCATGTATCCGTCCTGAAATTTCAGGAATCAGTTCTACTTTGTACTCAATCAGTTCCTCTCGGTCGGTCTTAAGGTCCAGTTTCTTGACGTTCAGCTCTTCGCTGATTAACTCAGAGAGATTTCGAATATTCTCGATTACATCCTTGCTCGCTACGATGCTCGCCGTCGGCAGCGGTTGCCTCAGCTTTACTCCACATCTACTGCGTGCGGATCGTCCTAGGGCGCATGTCTTGATGATAAGGTCCATATCTCTCATCAGTTTCTCATCTATTAGCGATCTATTAGCGACAGGCCACTCACAAAGATGAACGCTTTCAGGCGCTGCCTTGTCAATGCTACGGGCGAGGTTCTGGTAGATCTCCTCGGTTACGAACGGAATGAAGGGTGCTAAGAGCCTCGCGAGGGTCGTAAGGCATGTGTACAGCGTATGATATCCGGCCTCCTTGTCAGTGTCGGAGGTACTTTTCCAGAATCTTCTTCGGGACCGTCTAACGTACCATGTTGACAACTCCTCAACGAAGTTGCTGATTTCTGAGGAGCCGCCAGCGGGATCATAGTTGTCTAGGCAGCTAGTGACATCTAGGATAAGCGTGTGCAGTCTTGAGAGGATCCAGCGGTCAATTAGTGTAAGTCTGCTCTGTTGCCTTCGAGGAATCCAGCGGTCTAGTCTAGCATAGGTCGTAAAGAAGCTGTAAATGTTCCACAGAGGAATAAGGAAGCTCCTCTTGATCTCTTCTCCTTTCCTGTATCCGAACAACAGGTTTCCGTCTGGACGAGTCGAGCAATATATCCAACGCATCACGTCCGCTCCGAGGATCTCGACGGCGTCGTCGAACCAGATAGCAGTTCCCCAAGACTTGTGCATCTCTCTTCCGTCTTCAGCCAGTACAGTGCCGTGTCCGAAACACGTCAGGAATGGAGGCTTTCCCTCCATTATTGTGCTCATGGCCAACATTGAGTAGAACCAATTTCTGAACTGGCCGGGCAGAGACTCGCAGACAAGGTGTGCGGGAAACCACTTCTGCCAGTGCTCTCGATTGCAACGGTACCCAAGGGTTGAGTAAGCTACTATTCCTGCGTCAAGCCAAGGGTTACCTACGTCAGATATCCTAGACATCAGAGCATTGCATTTGGGACATGCTATCCTGACGTGGTCGATCCAAGGTCTGTGCGGCGAATGTCCCTCAAATTCCCTCCATCCCTCGACGGCCCGCTCTCTCAGTTCCTCTTCGCTACCGATGACATCGAATGTTCCACATCGACCGCAGCTCCATATTGGGAGAGTCAGGCCCCAATATCTCTTCTTCGAGATCATCCAGTCGTCCATGTTACTGAGCCAGTCAAGCTCCTGCTGTAGTCCGTACTCTGGAATCCAACGAGCCTGCTTTGCGACATCGGTGATCTGATACCGCAGATTCTCTCGTTTCTCATTATCAGCCAGGTCTTCCAAGGGTTTGGCTATCTTCTTCCCCATTGAGATGAACCACTCGTCAACAAGTCTGAAGACGAGTTCGCTCTCACATCTCCAGCATACCGGATAACGATGCGCATACTTCTCAGTTTTGAAGAGTAGCCCCTTCTTCTCGAGGTCGCTGATGACTGGCTCGGCAGTATCGTAGACGTGCATTCCCGTCAACCATCCGAATCCCTCCATGAAGACCCCGTACTCGTCAAGGGGGGCCGGGCTTGGGAGACCGTATTTACGACCGAGTTCTAGATCCTCTTTGCCGCACCCAGGAGCAATGTGAACTATGCCAGTCCCTTCAGCTTCGCTGACTTCCTCCCATAGGATCACTTTGTGAGCGTCGACAGCGCCGGACCGCTTTTCCGCTTCGAGTTCGTCAAAGGGTCCTTCGTACGCCCAGCCTTCAAGATCCCGTCCCACGAACTCAGCTAGGATTTCTTGTTTTTCTGGAACAACTCTGTCAACAGTGGCTTTTGCAAGATAGAAGATCTCGTTGTCTCTCAAGATCTTCACGTAGACTAGATCTGGGTGAACTGCGGCCGCAACATTCGAGGAAAGGGTCCACGGCGTCGTTGTCCACACAAGGAGAAATTCATTCATTCTTCCTCTGAGTGGAAACTTGGTTGTTAGGGCATCATGGGTAAGCTGTCGATATCCTTCAGTAGCGATTTCGTGTTCCGAGATCGCGGTAGAACATCTGGGGCACCAAGGCATCACATCGGTGCCTTTGTACATCCACCTGCTTTTATGGCACTTCTTCAAGGCGCTCCATATGGTGTAGTTGTTCTCGTCAGAAAGTGTGAAGTATGACCCTCCAACTTCGGGGGTCCCCAAGCGCCCAATCAGTTGCTCGGCTGTCCCTGTCACTGGGCCTGCCTTTCCCTTGATCGACATCGTTTTGTCAGGTTGATCTAGGAGGTCGGCGAGCCTTCGTAAGAGGTCCGGGTTGTCCCAATCCATCCAGTACCCTAGTCTGATCGACTGTTCAACTTGGATTGCCGCGAACTTCAATGCACGTTGTTTACAACGCTTCACGAACTCCGCGATGCCGTATGCCTCAATTTCTCTCTTCGTTCTGAATCCGAGTTCTTTCTCTACCTCTACCTCAATCCACAACCCTTGACAGTCAAAACCGTTCTGATAGCGAAGATCACGACCCTTCATGGCGTAGTAGCGTTGGAAGAGGTCCTTGTAGGTGCGTCCCCACGCATGGTGGACACCCATTGGATTGTTTGACGTTATCGGTCCGTCTATGAAAGACCACCTCTCCTTCCCTCTGTTGAGGGCGACACGTTTCTCGAAGGCTTTGTTTTCCTTCCAGAACTCTAAGATTCGGTGCTCCATCTTCGGTAGGTCGATATTGCTGACTACTTCCTTGAACGTTGATTCTCACCAACCTTTCTGTTATGAGCACAGGAACTTGATTGGGCTGTTCGTATTCTAGAAACATTCGTAGAAGGACGTGCTCTTGGCGAGCGTGATTTTTCGATCCCTCATGTCCTTCCACGCGACGCTTTCACTTTTGCATCCGAATATATTAGGTTTGTTTGCATAATCCGTTCGGAGCTGAATGTGCTAGGGTCTTCGCTGAGGCATTCTTTATCATGATAATCCGGACTTCGATTGCTGCTTTCTCCGTACGCATCATTTATAATGACCTTGATTGAATATTGTCGGGACTCGGTCGAGGTATGCCCCTATGCCACTTCCGTCCCGCGTGACAAGGACCATCAGGGACTTCGTCAGTGATAAGTTTCGTAGGGAACTGTTCTCGTCGAGGATTCGCACTGCGATAGGCTACCTCTCTGGGTTATCGAAGGCTCGTGTGGCCTTTCTCGGGGCGTTTGTGAGTATACTCGCGATCGCCGCATTGCTGAGACTGCTTCCACTGCGGTGGGGTTTCTTCCTGTCTGAGTTCGACCCGTACTTTCAGTACAGGATGACAGAGTACGTGGTCAGAAACGGGTACGCAGCGTGGTTCAGCTGGCATGACAACATGAGTTGGTACCCTTTCGGACGAGACGTGTACATGTCGGCTTTCCCTGCCCTTGCGTTCACGGCAGCCGCATTCTTCAACTTCTTGAAGATCATGGGCATTGACGTGACGATAATCGCCGCGTGCATAGTTTTTCCCGTGATTATGGGTGTTCTAACAATCGTTGCGGTCTACCTCCTAGGCAAAGACCTTTGGAGTGGAAGTGTGGGACTCTTCGCTGCTCTATTCCTTGCGATCAATGGCGCTCATATTAGCCGGACTTCGCTAGGGTTCTTTGATGATGAAACCATCGGCGTATTGTCGATGATACTGATCTTTCTTGCGTACCTGAGGGCGATATCGCCTCAACGCACAAACAGGTCCGCTTTAGCCTATGGAGTCTTGTCGGGATTGATGTTGGGGTACCTCAGTTGGGGATGGGGCGCCTTCAGATACCCAATGGCATTGATATACCTCTTCACAGCGCTCATGGTCCTTTTTGGGCGGTATAACAGCCGGATGCTTGTCGCATTTGCCGCCACATACGGCATCCAACTTGCGACAGTCACACAGCTGCCGTATCTCGGCATTCGCTTCTTCAGGGAATGGTCCACCTTAGCAGTCTTCGGCGTGCTATCTCTCCTTGTTTATGCGGAAGTCACGAAGCGTGTTCCTTCAACACGAGTGAAGTTGCTCGCGCTGGCTGGCATAGCCGGAACAGTCTCTATCGTCTTCGCGATCCTTTGGTACGGGGGCGTCGCGACACCGCTAGTGGCGAAATTCATGGCAGTAATGGATCCGGCGAGAAGACTCGAAATGCCGCTCGTTGAGTCGGTTGCTGAGCATCGTCCGGCCACTTGGGCATCATTCTTCCACGAATCGGGAATAATCTTGTTCCTCAGTATCTTCGGATTCCTCTTTGTAGCTCAGAGGGCAAGAGACAATGATATCTTCTTGATGCTTTTCGGTCTATCGTCGGTCTATTTTGCCGGTTCTCTGGTCAGGCTGACTTTGATTCTTGCGCCGGCTCTGTCAATTTTGGCTGGAGTAACCATGGTTGAGCTTTGCAAGCCTTCAGTGGATATTGTTCGGGAGGCCGTGATATTTCCGCGAAGAAAGGTTCGGTTCGCAATGAGGGTCGGGAGAGAGTTTGGTGTGGCGATCCTCCTAGTGCTCATCTTGGTCGTTTTGCCCACTTTTGCGAGAGTGACTACAGAGGCTTACACGCCGGCGACGATAGCGACATCAAGTTTTCCTACGGCTCCAAAAGAGGGAGAAGAGCAGAACTATCAGGATTGGCTTCAAGCATTATCTTGGATGAAGGAGAACCTGCCAAAGGATGCGGTCGTATTTTCATGGTGGGACTATGGCTACTGGATCACAACGTTGGCGGAGAAGCGATCTCTGGCCGACAACGGCACGATCAACTCAACGCAGATTGCCTTGATCGCTCGCGCCTTCATACTTAACGAAACCATGGCCATGCCTATCCTAAAGGAGTATAATGTCTCTCATGTGGCAGTGTACGCTGCGTGGGAGATGTCAGGACAGCAGCAAGTCCAGTTTTACGGCGTCGGTGAAGATAGCAAATGGTATTGGATGGCGAAGATATGCAACGGCACAGCTTATCGTGGGCAGAAGATCGTAATCACGGAGAACAGGACAGAAACCGACACAACCTATTACAGAAAGATCATCCAAGAAGGCAAAGTTATCTCTACAGACCTTATCGCAGACAAGCAGGGAATCAAGCCGAACACTGTTGTCGGCTCTCTCATACTGAAGGCAGCAGGACTGGAGTACAGCGAGTCAGAGTACTTCTCATCTCAATTCAATTCAAAGAAGAGGTGGGTAGCCGTCTATTCGGTGGCGTACCCAGAACCGTCGGTCCTAGATTGTACCATAACCCCAAAGAAGATTATCTATAACGAAACAATCGTGGAATTTTCTGGGCGGATCTCAAGCAGAGGCAAACGCCTAGCGAACATGACAATCGCTCTGGAGTATTCTACAGACATTGGCCAGACATGGAATGAGATAACCAAAGTCCGGTCAGGGGCAGATGGCAACTACAAGTACGCTTGGACACCAGACGCCGGCTCCTATCTTGTCAGATCGAGGTGGGGCGGAATCAAAGGAAAGTTCACTGGGACCAACAGCCCGAGCCTAGACCTCGTTGTAGACAAGGCCAACGTCACCATGTCTGTGGAACTCTCTGCAAGAGAGGTACAGGCACAGCAGAACATAACGTTTACATGCAGACTGTCGAAGCCGATATCGGTGGGAACGATCACAGTAGACTATTCCTCAGACAACAAGACTTGGACTCTTGCAGGTCATGGAGATGTCAAGGATGGAACGTTCACACTGAGGTGGGCGCCTCCGAAGTCGGGTACCTACTACATCCGAGTGGTCTGGGTCGCGGACAAAAACTACGTCGAAGTTCCAGCCCGACACTTCATTGTGACTGCAAAGTAGAAGAACGAAAGGGAAACCCTTCAACCAATATATATCGTCTGATCCTTCCTAAGCATACTGGCAAGCTTCTTCTCGATTTGTCCAATCTTCTTCTCGACAGTGCGGATCTTTGCTACTTGCCTATCCAAGTTCGAAAAGTCTAACTTCAATTCCAATGCCTTTCCGAGGACCCGGAGAACTCTTTGAGTGGCAGCTGGGTCCGGCCCAAGACCGAATGTCTGTCCTAAAAGGCAGGCCGCGTCCAGTTTCTTCGTTCTGGCAAGGGCTATCAAGAGCCCTGCAACGCCTACGATCGGAACTCCCTCCTTCTCCACAATAGCTCCTGCAGACGTCAGCTCCGAGACCAAGCTACTACCTGTAGCTGCCCCCACGACCAAATCCTTGTCCCTTCTGGGAGAGACAAATCCTCCGATACTGATGATTTTAGAGGCAGAGTGTTCTACGGCATATTGAACTATCTTGGAAGCCACCTCGTATTGCCCGTAGCTCGTCAGCGGCTGACAATCGCCGGACATCATCACCAATTCTCTTCCATTATTGGTCGAGTAGTAGAATTCAGCCCGTGGCAACCTTGCGATTCCTCGAGAGTTCACAATGGCTTGGTACGGAAAATACGGGGAGTATAGCTCCGCAATCTTTCGCGCGTTCAACTCATCAATGAGAAAGGATACTGCCAATCTTCCTACGGATCCAAGTCCCGGTAGCCCTTCGACAATAGTGGGGTTTTGAGGCTTCAGTCCCCATTCTCTAATCGTAGTTTTCAATGGCGCGTTTGCTCCTGTGCTTAGCGTACTTGTCCTGTGGCGAGAACTTTGCTGGGTGGGGAATGGCAGTTTCGCTTCTGCAGACGGGGCAAGTCGGCTTAAGTGTGTATCTTCCGCACTTGCTACATCTTCTGAGTTTCCACTTCATTCGACGCGGCGCCCCTCGCCCCCCATGCTCGTAACGCATGAAATCGCCTCGTCGATAGCCTCCTTCAAAACTGTCTCAGCATCCGCATAGTCGGAGGCGGCAACTTCGAGGCGGTATCTGGGCGCCCCTATCGTGTAGATCTTGACATCAATTCCCTT
>CAZGZF010000012.1:0-22309 GCA_964529995.1 uncultured Candidatus Bathyarchaeia archaeon | reverse complement strand
ACAGGACCTTTCTTGTCTCAATAATGTATGCGAACGGCGAAATAGGAACTCTACAACCTATAGCAGAAATTGGAAGGATAGCGCATGACCATGGAGCACTGCTCCACGTAGACGCGGTTGCAGCAGCGGGAAAGGTCCCGATAGACGTACGAAGAGAGAACATAGACGCACTCTCGCTGTCTTCCAACGACCTGTATGGACCAAAGGGAGTGGGCGCACTCTACGTGAAAGATGGAGTTCGAATAGCGCCGATCATGATGGGAGGAGGACAGGAGAAAGGCCTGAGGTCGGGAACAGAGAACGTCCCAGGTATCGTGGGAATGGGAAGGGCTGCGGAAATCTCACATGAAGAGATGCCTAGGGAGTCTGCCAGGCTTGCCCGGTTGAGGGACAGACTCCGTGAAGGGATCGAAGGCATACCTCACTCTTACGTGAATGGGCATCCTACCGCTCGCTTACCGAACAATCTCAACGTGAGATTCAGCTACATAGAGGGAGAATCCCTCGTGTTGAGTCTAGACATGGAAGGGATCGCGGTCTCTTCTGGATCGGCATGTTCATCGAAGACCCTTGAGCCTTCACACGTGCTTAGAGGGATCGGACTGCCTCACGAGCAGGCTCATGGCTCGTTGCTCTTCAGCCTAGGAAGATGGAACACCAACGAAGACGCCGAGCAAGTACTCAATGTGCTTCCCGGCATCGTCACTAGGCTCAGGAGAATGTCGCCGTTGACCCCCAAGGAGTTTCAGGTGTGAGAGTTGTACAGCGAGAAGGTAATGGATCATTTCAGAAACCCGAGGAACGTTGGAGAAATACCTGATGCCGACGGTGTGGGCACTGTCGGCAACCCTGTATGTCTTGCCCCACATACTACAATCTTTACGAATGCCAGCACTATCCCGATTATGGACGCGACAACCAATCTCAAGGTGCTTGGACATGATGGAGAATATCATCAAATACTGAAGACGATTGCGAGACCCTACAAAGGCACAATGCATAGAATTGTGGCGCACAATCTTGGGTCAACCTCTGTCACTCCCGACCATCATATTTTGGCACTTAAGGCGAGTCATTTTCTACGGAAGTATCGCTCACGAACAAGATGCATCCGCGACTGGTATGCTGCAAGTGAGTTGGAAAAAGGGGATGTTTTGCTCTACCCCGTACCCAGTGAAACTGTCGACATAGAACAGATTTCGCTAGATGTGGAAAGACCGAAATACGATTTCCGCAGCAAGATGCTTCCGAATAAGATCAGGATCGACAGTGACTTTCTGAGACTAACTGGTTACTATTTGTCGGAAGGCTACGTTCGAATTCCCCGAAGCGGAGGAACATTAGGCTTTGTGTTCAATTCAAAGGAAAAAGACTACATTGAAGATGTAATACTCTCTTGCAAGCGCATATTCGGTCTTGAACCAACAAAGACTACAACAGGCCGTAGCACTGCAGACATTACATTTCATAGCGCTAGACTGGCAAGATTCTTTTCGAAGCATTTTGGAAAAGACGCTTCCAGAAAGCAGGTCCCTTATTGGGGAATGTTGCTCCCGCCACAAAAACAAGAGGCTTTATTGTGTGGAATCTGGAGGGGGGACGGATACATCACCAATCGGGTAGCGAAATTTGTTACCATATCAGAGCGACTCGCATTCCAAGTCAGAAACATGCTTCTCAGACAGGAAATAATCTTCAGCTTTCTTAGGCAATCGGCCTATGGTATCCACAAGAAGAGCTACTCAATTTTTGTTCAAGACGACAAGTCTCTTGAAAGACTGGCGAGAATCGTTGGTGTGGAACTCACGATTCCAAGAAAACTGAAGAATCACCATAAAGCTTGGATTGAGAACGCGTACCTCCACGTTCCTATTTGGCGAGTGGAGTCCTTCAAATATGATGGTTTTGTACACAACTTAGAGGTCGAGGGGAGTCATTCGTACGTTTCAGACTCGATGGCGCTACACAACTGCGGCGATATGATGACTGTGTACATTAAGGTCAAGGATAACAAGATTGCGGACATAAAGTTCAAGACATTTGGCTGCGGTGCGGCTGTTGCGACCAGCAGCATGGTCACGGAACTCGCCAAGGGAAAGACATTGGAAGACGCAATGAAGATCACAAGAGCCAATGTAGCCGAACATCTGGGAGGGTTGCCTCCGATCAAGATGCATTGTTCAAACCTGGCCGCAGATGCGCTTCACAGCGCGATCGAGGACTATCTCAAGAAGTCCAAGTAGCCTACAGTATCATGATTGCCCCGTTCGGGCAGTTCCTCACACACGCAACACAGCCCGTGCATAATATCTCTGACGGAGAACAGCCAGAACATGACTGAGAGGCTCTTCCTCCGAGGCACTCGCCTTCATCTCGGACAGCCACGGCTCCAGCTTGAAGGATCAGCACTCCGCCTGGGCACACGTCGACGCAAATCCCGCAGGCATCGCAACTTTCCTGGTCTATTTTGATCTTGGGCAATCTTGTATCTACAGGTCTCTGAGTATTGCTTGGGATCACTTCAAGCTTTCGCACATATACACAAGCTCCCTCGATGGCAGTACAACCCAGAAGTTAAATGGCGACAGTCCATAGTCCCTTGCTGGCTAGCGTGGGCGCGGAAATGGTGATCACATGAACAGGCAGAAAGGCTGGACCTGGGAGAACGCGATCGATAGAGCAATCTTGATGGAAGAGCAGTCGCATTCTCTGTATGTCTCTGCCCTAAAGAAAGCCTGCTCACCAGGTAGCAAGACACTTCTCAGCGGCCTGGCTGATGAAGAGCTTACTCATAAGGGAAAGCTGGAAGAAGTCAAGAAAACGAAATCATTGGAGCAGCTTGGCTCAAAGGCAGGGGGCATTGTAGATCTAGAGATCTTAGATAGGGTGGAAGATGTTCGCCTCTCCGAAGACGCCACATACGAAGAGATACTGATCTTCGCAGGAAAGCGCGAGAAAGAAACGCGCGAGTACTATCTTGAACTAAGCACTAGGTTGTCAGACACTGTTGCAGGAAACATATTCAGCAAGCTAGCTGAGGAAGAGCTGCGGCACAAGCAAAAGATAGAGAAGGAATATGAATCGGCCATAATGAGAGAAGGCTAGGGAGATTCGCCCTCTTCGCGTTTACTCTTCTCCTCTGCTCCTGGCACAGAGAACTCCTTCAGTTTCTCCGCCATATCTCTTAGCTGCCTGTCAACCCTGTCGTTGACTGACCCTGCCTCAAATGTTCCGTTGGGAAGCTTTCTGCCCGCCTTTATGCCTGTTAGGGCCTCTATCCCCTCATCTATTGTTCTTATCGGATATACGCGGAACTTGCCCTTCGCGACTGCCTCAACTACCTCCTCTTTCAGCATGAGGTTCTGAATGTTGCTCTCCGGAATGAGTACACCTTGATCCCCTGTCAGCCCTTTGGCCTTACATATCTCGAAGAAACCCTCAATCTTCTCGTTGACCCCTCCGATGGCTTGGACCTCGCCCTTCTGATTGACTGATCCTGTGACTGCCAGGCTCTGCTTTATCGGAATGTTCGCTATACTTGACAAGATTGCGTAGAGCTCCGCGCTCGACGCACTATCCCCTTCGACTCCTTCATAGCTCTGCTCAAAGACGAGACGGGCGGACAAACTCAGAGGCTTGTCTTGCGAGTATTTCTGGGACACGTATCCTCCCAAGATCAGCACTCCCTTGCTGTGTATCGGTCCGCCTAACTTCACCTCTCTCTCAATATCGACGAGCCCTTCCCGTCCGATTCCAATGCTCGCTGTGACTCTAGAAGGCCTACCGAATTCGTAGTCTCCGACCCTGAGGACGGAGAGACCGTTCACCTGACCGACGGCTTCTCCAACGGTGTCGATAAGGAGGATGTTCCGTTCAATGTATTCCCTTATCTTCTCTTGGATGAGGTTTGACCGATATATCTTCTCATCCATTGCCTTCTTCACGTGTGTCGCCCTCACGTATTTCGAGTTGTCTCGAGAAGCGTAGAATGAGGCTTCGCGAATCAGATCAGCCACAATGGCAAACCTTGTCGTGAGCTTTTCCTGATCTTCAGCTAGCCTTGAACTGTATTCGATCACCTTTGCAACTCCAGAGTTGTCTAGATGTTTGAGGTTCTCGCGGCTGCAAACGGCGCATATGAAGGACACGTAGCTCTTGATGTTCTCCTCTGTTCTTTTCATGTCAATGTCAAAGTCAGCTTTCACCTTGAAGAGTTCACTGAAATCCGGATCGTAGGCGTAAAGAAGCTGAAAGACTAACGGGTCACCGATCAAGATAACTTTCACATCTAGAGGAACAGGCTCGGGAGACAGCGTCTTAGTAGTCAAGAAGCCATAACGTTCAGCGGGATCCTCGATCACAATCTGACCGTTCTTCATCGCCCTCTTCAAGCCATCCCAAGAGAAAGGGTTCTTGAACAGTTCCCCGACCGGTATGACCAAGAACCCACCATTGGCCCTGTGCAGAGAGCCCGGAATTATCAGCGTGAAATCGGTTGTCAGAGCTCCAAAGATCGCTTCCTTCTCGATTCTTCCAAAGAGATTTGTGTATGTCGGGTTTAGTTCTATTACGACTGGTGCTCCCTTGAGGCCTGACGAGTCAGCTACGACGTTCACCTCGTATTTTCTGAGAGGAGTCTCTCTCAGAAATGCCATTGGAACTTGAAGTGGGGGCTGTGCACTTGGCTTGGCAATGAACTGTTCGCGGTGCCCAACCATATCATCCTGTACTTCTTTCAGGTACGATGTAATCTCGGGGACATCCTTGTATTTCTCAACCAGATCTGAAATCATCGGCCCGATAGCATACAGTGCTATCTCCTTATCGGCCTGATCAAGCTCTTCTCGCAGTTTCTTCTCTAGTTCGCGAATTTCCCTTACCGCGTCTTTGAATTGTGACTCTAATGCTTCTCGTCTCTTCAAGATCTCCTCGCGGATCCTCTCACTCAGGCTCAGAAACTCTTCATCCGTCAGAGGCTTGCCTTGGACGACTGGAACAAACACGGGGCCAATAGGCGTGATTTGAAATAGAAAACCGTCCCTTCTCGCTCTTTCCGCCAATTCAGTCAGAAGGCTTTCTCGCTTCTTCTCGTATCCTTTGGCGATTGCCTCTCGTTTCTGTTGGTAATCCTTGCTGTCAAAAGCATTCTGAATGGCCTTTCGAGCGTCCTCCACTAGCGATTTCATATCTCTCTTGAAGGCGTTTCCGAGTCTCGCAGGCAGTCGCAAGGCGTTTGGCTGATACGTGTTGCGAAAGTTGTTGATGTAACACCAGTCTGATGGTAAAGGTTTGCTTTTGGCGAACTCCTCTAGGAAGCTCTTTACAGCCGTCGTTCGGCCCGTCCCAGGCCAGCCTGCAACATAGACATTGAAACCTTTCTCGGCTATTTCCAGGCCAAATTTTAGCGCCTTTACAGCTCTCTCTTGACCCAGTATCGTATCCAAAGGAATGGCACTTTCAGTCGTCTCGCACGTTACGGTAGAGGCATCGCAGGGACGTCGAAGCTGGGAGAGCTTAAGCTTCTCAACCATGAATATACCCCTTACAGACTCTTTCAACCAGATTTACGCGTCGGTTCCCAATCAACTTTTTGAATGATTAACCTTCAGCAAAACGCATCGCGGTAGACTTCTCGACTAGGCTCAGGCGCTAAACTAAAAAACTGCAACGCCAATCTGAATCACTCCGTGGCGGCGTCCGGGGATTATCTTGCCACAGATAGAATACTGTTGAGGATCAGCTTCTGATGTAGGGGGCCTCACGTCTCCTCTTTGACTCAGATAACCTGACGATTGAGTCCAGCTTGTCGTCAGCTGGTTTGAGCTGAAGCTTGCCGGCTTTGGCCGCACATTGCAGGATGCTGTAGGCCTCCTGAGTCCGGGTGATCACTGTACACCATCCCTCTTCTGAGCCTGCGTGTCCAACTGAGATATCGGCTAACTCCGCTGTGAAGTCTCGGCATTTGGCGCACCCAGGGTGTGTAAACGGTTCCAAGCCCTTCACAGATACGTCCAACTTGACCTCGCTACCATAGAGCGCTTTGAAGCGCCCGCCCTTGATGTCGATTCTGGTGATCCTGTCAAGATCCAGCTTTTGCTGTTGGCTGATGTAGTCCACGAAGAGGGGGTTGTACTTGTAGGTGTTGTAGCAGAAGAGTCCGACCGCAAGCTTGACTCGTTCCGCGAGTTTACTAGCAGCATGAGGAGAGGTGGCGATTCTGCGAAGCCCTTGGATCTGACATGGTACCCCTACGAAAGCAAGATTGGAATTTGGATATCCGATCGCCGCCTCAGCCAACGCCCCGAGTGAGCCTGTCGCCGCGTACTTCGAACCGGAATGCGTCAGCACTTCATCTGCAATACTTGCAATCGCAGGCGCGGGCTTCCAAGGCGAATGGTAGTCTTTTCCAATCAGTATTGCGTGGTCAGCCAGTTCTGTCTCAAGAGCGTATTGTAAGAGCGCAGTGACTACGCCTCCATCCTGAGATTTGGCAAGAACCTTTTCGTTTGTGCATCTCGCCGAAAATACACCTATCTTTACCCCTAGTGGCTCGTCAGTGGTTCGACTTCTTCCGAATATGAGCTTTTCAATGCTGGCAAGGGGCAACTCTACTCTGGGGCAACCATAATAGCACAGTTCGCACAGGACGCAGCGTCCTGCCAATGTAGGCTTCTCATCATCTGAGTAGGCAACGATGTTGACTGGGCACGACGCGATGCATGCGCCGCAGTACATGCATAGCCCAGTATTGACCACTTCGGTCAGCAAGGTGCCGAAGATCTTTGGAGGCTTGCTCAAGTTCCGGTACCCCTGGTCGCGGCGACAATTGGAAACGACCTATTGCACTCGCAGATTCATATGCTTTCCCCAATGATCAGAAGGACCTAGTCGAGAGCCGACAAGCTCCACTATCGGTTCTGACAACGCAGAACAACAGTGCGAGCCCTAACCCAAGAGGAAACTGGCGCCGCCGGTCCGGATCGAACGGACGACCAACGGGTCTCTGCAGCCTGAGTTGCAGAGCCTAACAGCTTCAGCCCCATCCGCCGAATGGCGATAGGGTCCGCTGCTCTACCACTGAGCTATCGTCCATGACTTCAATCACGAACGGCGGCTCAATTTTCGGCGGCAAGTCAGAGTCAAGACGAGAAGATATTTAAGGATTCATTGATGCTCCGCGAGTGTTCTATCCTTGAGATGCCGACAAGTGGATTACTAGACCGCGTCGAGAAAGCGTTGAAGTCAGAACGCGCTTTGGAGAAATCCTTAAACAAGCCAAACGCCTCAACAAGATAATCGGATATGTTGGGCCCGTAGCTCAGCCAGGTTTCGATGAGACTGAGAGAGCAACAGGCTCATAACTTCGCATCGAGGGAGACCTGTCGGTCGGGTGTTCGAATCGCCCCGGGCCCATCAACCTTGGCAAGAGGCCATCCTCACTACCTGTTGAAGATCTCCTCGATTTTCTCTGAGGAACGGCGATTCCGAGAGTCTTGACCGTAAAGGCTGGTTTGATCGATAGCTTTCGGTTGGGTAGTGGGCTAGTGTTCTGATGGAAAGGATAAAAGAAAAGGGGAGTTTGTAACGGCTACTCGGGTGGTATCTCAGAGAGAAGTGTCTTCAGGTCGATGCCCATCTTCTTGTTCTTGTATGCGTAGTATACGTATAGAGCCAGTCCTATCCCTAGAATGAGGCATGATATCGAGATGTCCATTGGTGCCATGATCGTTGCGTTCGTAGCGAAGAAGAACAGGCCTAAGCCGAAGGCCACGACTCCACATATGGATGGGAGCGGCAATCCTCCGGCTTCAGCCTTGATGCTCTCGTATATCTCAGGCCTGACTATCGGGAGTAGAGCCAGTGCAAGCCCCGTGAACGTGTAGGCCAGCAGATACATGAAGGTCGCGTTGATTCCACCTGCCAATGACCTTAGAGGGCCGAGCACAGGTGAGGATATGATTATGCCTATGATTCCTCCGACTACCATGAATAAGATCGCCCATGTCGGTGTATGGAACCTCTCGCTGACGTTGGCGAACCTCTCCGGAAAGAATCTATCGAAGGCCAGAGAGAATACCCGTCTAGTCTCCATCATCAGCGCTGCAGGTTGCACGTGATACAGGCTGAAGGCGCCTGCCGTCGCTATTAGGAATGCGAGGAGAACATTTCCTCCCGTGAAGAGAGCCGCGAACATTGGCACCACGGGTTCTATCTTCGGTGTTATCACGAACTCTGCCCTTGCCTTGTAGTATGCCCAGTTGTATTGTGAGACGAAGTCTCCTCCTGCATAGAATGTTGATGCTGCTAGGCCTATGTATATCACGGCGGTGATGAGGGTGCCGGAGATTATTCCAACCAGCATGTTTCTCCTTGGGTTCTTCACTTCTCCAGACCATTGGGCGGGATTATGGAATCCGGAGTAGGCGAAGAGCGCAGCCCCAGCTATCCCTCTAATGGTAGCCTCAAAATTGTGTGCTGTTGGCTTCCATCCAGCTTTTGTGGCGATCGTCACTATCTCATTGTAGGATCCTGCTCCCCAGACCACGTCCCACGCCTTGCTGAATGACGCTGGGTTGAACGGGTTACCGACCTGCATCAGGATTGCGATGATGCCACCTACGAGAGGGATGAACCAAATTATCGCTGTGTAGGCCTTGAATACGGTTCCTCCGATTGTTATGAAGAACGCGATCGTCAGGTAAAGAAGGATTGCGCCTACGAGAATCACTGTTACGTCGGGTGGTGCTGACAGGAATGTGCCGAAATCGGCTAGAGGGGCATTACCCGTGCCTTTTCCTAGGATTCTGAGTGCTACGCCCCATAAGGTCACGTCGGTCACGAGTAGGAACCCTATTGAAAACCATCTGCCGAGGAAGTTCCCAATGGTTACGACGTAGCCGAGCGCGGGATTGATGGTCCTTGAGATGAAAACGTAGTCTCCACCAGCGCGTGGCATGCAGGCTGCCAGCCATGCATAGCAGATCGCGAAGAAGAAAGCTGGGATCAGGCCTATAATGAAGGCTAGTGGCGCATCTGACCCAGGATAGGTGTACGGCATTCTAATCGAAAGACCCCAGATTCCGGCGCCGATCATGTTGTTCATAGCCATCATGAGTACCATGAAAGGGCCAAACTCTCTGACGAGCCCAGTAGCCTCTCGGACGAAAAGAGTCTTAGACATTTTCTAGTCCCCGTAGAATGAGAAATCGTACGTTCTATATAAAGACTCCAATTGCCCGAGTTGGCTTTTTACGCCGTTTGGAGCCCACAACAGGGTCAGCTGGCTACACGCCAGTGTCCCTGAACTTTCTCGCCGCCTAAAAAGACGATGTATCCTCGCAGTACTCCTTCAGCGTATTCAGATCCAGGGTTAACGCATAACGTCCGGCCGAACCTCCTGAACCCGGCTGACTCATGTATGTGTCCATGCAATCCCAGGAGAGGTTTGTATTTCTCTACTATGTGCCTTACAGCCCTGCTGCCCATCGGCGCGAGCTCCACTCCTCCGACGCTGACTCTGACTGATAGGTCCTCCTTCAGCTTCGGAGCAATGTCCAGTCCTGAGTTGTATGGAGGCGCGTGGAAGTTGCATATGAGTTTCCCATAGCTCTCGGCATTTGTCATCAATTCCTCTAGCATCGGCTCAAGCTTCTCGTCAGGCAACTCTCTGGTCGTATCCCAAGGAGTTGGGTTGACCCAACCGCATGACACCATGTCATATCCATCAGGAAGATGAACAAGCTTTCTTTCGCATGCTACGACTGAGTCGCTCTTCTCAAGAATCTCATCAACAATCAGGCGGTCATCGTTTCCTGGAGAAACATATAGCTGGGATTTGCCCTTGAATCTGTCTGAGGCGAGGTCGACCCACTTTTGCATACGTTCAGCCATGACTTGATTGAATTTCTCTTTCTGGGCATCCTCGCTGCTGCCTAGTCGATCGTATTCTTCCTTCTCGCATGGGTAAGGGTAGTACCCGGAGTTCGCTATCTTAACGCATTCCTCGTCAAGATGAGCCTTCGTCAACGTGACATCTCTGCCAAAGAGGTGATATGAGTACTCGTCGCCGTCTCTGACCATCGGGACAACCATCTTCCCCGTTAGGTCTCCACCAAGAATCGCAATGTCAACCTTATGATAGTCAATCACCTTCAGGAATTTTCTCCAGCATACATCGCTACCATGAACGTCAGAGGCGAAGAAAAGCTTCAGCGTCATTCCTCATCACAGATTTTGAGCCCACTATGATTTACGGCTGTAGATATAGCTTGCGAGATCAATTGTTGATTATGTCTGAGATTGCATTCATATGGGCTACCCATCCAATATCACGCTTTTTACAGGAGTTCCTAGCGGATCGCCACACTCGCTGCCGTGCCGAATACGTGAAGGCAACGCCAGAGTGTCACCCGCGCAGCAGCTTACCCGTACCTTTTTCTACTCTACCAGCGACATTGCATCAGAGAGGTGGGGCTTGACGCGTTGCATTCTCTTTCAAGATTATGACGGAACCACCTACGAAGTTGACACGCCTCTAGCATCAAATCTGGACTACGGACAGATCGCGGCGGACCTTGAGGTCCCCAACTACGTCAATAGGTCAAACTTCCATATTGAGAGAGGTTTGGTCACAGTCTGGGCTGGACTGAACGCCAACCGAATGGAGGAACTCTTCCCAGGGAAGGCCACCCAGAGACTCGCCAAGGAACCGATACCCGTGCTATTCTTCGGCGGGGCAGCAGTTCGCATGCTATGCCCGAGCGCAAACGAGCCCTCAGGCTTATTCTTTCGTGAATTGAACGACATAGACTTGATCGCACCTAGGAAGCGCGCGCAAGACCTGTATAAGCTCCTATTGGCTCTAGGCGATCTTTGCGGAACGAGATACCACTACTTCGTGGCTCGATCCGATCGTAGATTCAATGCCATGAGGGCCGGTAAACGATACAGAGTAAGAACCATCGAGAGAATACTTGAAGATGGGGCTCTCAAGAGTGGCGTGCTGGACATATTCACCGATGAGATTGACCTTAGGCACAAGGTCGATGTTCGCGAGATGTTTGACGCCTACAAAGGTAACTCGTACACAATCGGAGCAGACAATGTCCTGCTAACTAAGTGTCAATATATCTTTGACCTTCCCGCCTCAGCGAAGGAAGAGATGGTTCGTCAGCGATTGGACTACCGGATTCTTCCTTATCCTGACTACAGGACTGACCGACTCCTGATAGGCATCGAGGAGAAGGATATGAAGGATCTCTGCGCACTGTTTCTTGATCACGAGATTGGCGAGGGGAGAAAAGACATTAACCCACTCAAGTTACGTCGGATCCTTGAGAGAGACAGAAAGTTCGCCCTTACATTCAGACTTAACCTGGAGAACATTTTGAGAAACGAAAACACACTCAGAGAGATAGGTGTTCCCAGCCAGGACATTACCAGGATATTTGCTCGCATCCATAGTGTTCTAGATGTCACGCCCAAAATCGAAAAGAGATGGAACAATCCGTGGTGGAACGTCGATGTTGAGACACCCCAAATATTCGGAAAGACATCTGAAACTTGAATGCCCGAAACCACGAGCCCGGAAACCGCCGTAAGATCCCTGAAAGGATTAACAGTTGTATATGTTTTTAAGCAGTAGAGATTGAACAGAGCCTGCTCGAGGTGGAGAATGATGCCCAGAGAGGTCTTTGATGTCGAGGAATTCGTCAAGCTGTCCGAGATGGCTCTGGCTTGTAGAGTAAAGAGGCTTAAAGATCTTGTGAAGCTCAAACTTAGAACTCCGAGTTCGCTCTATACGATTAAGCTTGAAGCGCCTCAGGCAGAAGAAGTTCTCAAACGCATCAAGTGCCAGGTCGAAGAAGTGTAGCCACGACGACTAGGAAAGCCTCTTGAGCCTGCAGCTCCTAATAGATTTCCCGGAGAAGTCGTCTTGGCACGACTGATTGATATCTTTCAATCTAAAGCTCAAACTAGGCTGATCGAGTACCTACTCGACAATAGGAACAGAGTGTTCAACCAGGCTACGCTAGCAAGATTCTTAGACTGCTCTCCGTCGACAGTTGCCAGAATCATTGAGCCGTTGGTGGCGGCGCGCATAGTGGCGTACGAACGGTTCAACCAAGGTATGAAGGTTCTCAGTCTGAACCTCGAAGATGAAACGACCAGACTGCTTCTGGAGTTCCACGAGAAGCTCAAGTCGCTTTGAAAGGGAAGAGATCGGATCAACTACTTCCTGTTCTCTTTCTCAAACATGTTTTTGAATTTCTCGGCCAAGGACTCACAGATGAGTGCACATACTCTCCATTGGCGGAGATTGTTGTTGATCCTGAGTTGCTCCAAGGCTTCGCATATTCTGTCTTCTTCTTCTGGGTTCACGGCTCTCCCCCAGCGTCAGCCCGTATAGGCAAACGCACCATATAAAAAGCTGACCATGGAAATCTCTCGAAGATGTGCTAAGAGGCCTGTAGGGCCGGAAGGGTCTGAGAATTGAAGATACTTCGCAGAGATCTGAAACATGGAATCGTCAACGTGCAAGTTCAGACCCTCGATGATCTCTGGCATCTGTACAATGTCATCGAGAAAGACGACATGGTCAGCGCAAGAACGACACGTGAGGTGAAGATGAACGGTGTTGGTCGGCCGCAAAGCCGTAGAGTGCCGGTCACTCTCACCTTGAAAGTCGAAAGGGTCTATTTCGATAAGACAGTTGCGAGACTCAGAGTTCTAGGCGTCGTCACTGAAGCCCCGGAAGACCTTCACATTCAGGGCTCGCATCATACATTAAGCGTTGGCGTAGAGCATCAGGTTGCAGTCGCAAAGGGTCGTTGGCATCGCCACCAGCTAGACAGACTAGAGCGAGCTGTCACGCAACAGGAACCGATCATTGTTGTTTCAATGGATCTAGAAGAGGCATGTGTTGCAGTCCTACGGAGCTCCGGTCTTGAGGTTAAGGCTCTGATCCGTTCAAGGCTTCCTGGCAAGAGAGAAGTGGAGAAGAGAGAGAGCGCCTTGGGAAGATACTACAGTGATGTCCTAGGATTGATCGCTTCATTCAGTGGCGACTTGAAGGGAAAGATTGTCGTGGTTGGGCCGGGGTTCGCAAAGGAAAGATTTGCCGCCTTTGTCAAAGACAGGTCTCCTGATGTGGCAGCAAGGATCGTGGCAGTCAAGAGTGTCGGCAACGCTGGTGAAGCCGGAGCCTACGAGGCGATCAGATGCGGCGTTCTCAGCAAGACTCTGAGAGACATGAGGGCAATCCAAGAGGTGTCTGCGATGGAGGAAGTCTTGAAGAGACTGGGAAGTTCGAAAGGTGACGTGTCGTACAGTCTGGAACAAGTATCCAAAGACGCTTCTGAAGGAGCAGTTGAGTCGATCCTCATTTGTGATCAGATTTTGCGGGAGGCGAGTGAGGAGAAGAGGAGGCTGATTGATGAGACTATTCGAAGTGTCGAAGGCAAAGGTGGAAAAGTGTTGGTAGTCAGTAGCGAACATGAAGGCGGGGCAAAACTGAACTCGCTGGGAGGAGTGGCGGCGCTACTGAGGTATGCCAAGCATCGATGACAGCGGCCTCCCTGGCGCATCCACGAATCTAGCCATGCACAATTCGTTACAAAGACGTGTTCGTAGATGTTGCCGAGAAGGCATCCTCGACTAAGTCAAGATCTTCTTCTTGAGAGGTACTCTCGTCGCAGAGCAGGGTTTGATTCGACAAGCTTCTTCAAGGCCTCCTCGAACTGTTCTCCCTCCGACAGCGGGACAACGAGAAATATGCCTGTTCTGCCAACCTTGTCTCTTCGGGTGAGAACCCGAACTCTCTCCTTGACGATGTCTGGGCTTACACCTAGGATCCTGGCTGCGTCTGATTCCCTTCCTATGACCTGAGACTCAAAATGTCCCTTCTCAGTGGGCTCTATGAGAGTAAGCCTTTTTGTAACTCCGGGGACCCTGCGTCCAGTCTGTATCTCATCGAAGTCGATCATGCCTCCGAATTTGTAGAATTCATATTCAAGCCTCTTGAATTTTAGTAGGGGAAAAGTCACAGACGCGGTCTCTTCTGCGTTCAGATACATATGACCCTTGGGCGAGTGGCTTGGCGTTGCCTGTGCAATCAGCCTTGAGAAGAACTTGTAGCCTCGTCTGGCAAGACATAGCTCAAGTCTGTATGAAGGAACGGTGTTGGGCACTAACACATCGACGTCACTATCGGTCTCAACATCTCCCCTTGCAACGCTCCCATGAACTGCAGATTGAAAACTCTCAGCTTCCAGCGCTCCCATGATCTGAGCAGCAATCTTTCGCTTCTCCCCTAGAAGGCGCCAGCGTAACGCATCGTATGTGTATTCGGTTTTGTCCACCCGGCTGACTGGCTTCTCTGCCAATCTCATCCACTTTGAAGGCGCACGTTACTGCGGATCCAGTCGAGATAAGGTGGATAACCTCTCTCAACACTCAACGCAATGATCTCGGGCAATTCATAGCTGTGCAGAGCCCTTATCCTCTTTTCGGCCTCTCCATAGAGGGAAGACTCTGTTTTTGCAATCAAGATGTATTCCTCCGATTCTTCGACTTGATCCTTCCACCGATAGATGGAATCGATCTTCGCGATGTTGACGCATGAAGCAAGGCTCGTATCGACAAGTGCTTTTGCGATTCGTTTTGCTTCGTCGAGATCTTTGCAAGTGGAGAGCAATAGGAGGATGTTGGTCCGACCTATTGTTCGTTTCCTTCTCGCAGTTACTTCCTGGGACAGGTTCGACTCCTTCTCCTTTGATCTGCTCACTAGTTCTGCGGGGAATATGGAATCTTCGGTGCTTATCGACACCCTGGCACATTAGATTTCAGAGTGAAGCAAGTCCAAAAGGTAATTAGGAGGCTTTTTGGACAGTGAAGAAACTGGCATATCAGGACGTCGCTACGACTTGGCTGAAGGAACCTCTTCATGGGTGCAGATTGCGATTGGATTGAGTGTCTACCTGGCCGGCTGGGTCGCACTTTTCCTTCTTGCTAAACATTTCAATCTTGAGAAGAGAGGTTTGAAGGTCGGGCCGCTGTATTTCGTGTACAAGACCACATCCCTGAACCGAAGGCTGGAATATCTTGCGCACAAGCTCCGTAATACTTGGCGAGTCCTCTTCACGATAGGAGCTGCTGTTGGAGTAGGAATGCTTGTATTGATAATCTACCAACTACTCAGAAATGCTTTCAATCTCATCTACAGAACGAGAGAGGCCGGGCCGGTTCAGGTTCTTCTCCCAATACCCGGCGTTACGATGAGTTGGGAGAATTTTCCATACGCTATTGTTGCGATCTGCATTTTGTTGGTTTCGCACGAGGCGGCGCACGCGGTAGCGAGCCTTGTCGAAGGTGTTCCGATAAAGTCTTCAGGAATATTCCTAGCTGCAATCATCCCTGGAGGCCTAGTGGAGCTGGACGACGAAGTGTTGAATAAGAGTCCGTGCTCAACTCAGCTAAGGGTCTTTGCATCCGGCTCGTCAGCGAACCTTGCCATTTCTCTAATCTTCTTGATCCTTATGGCGAACTTCACGATGACGATAACACCGTTCTACACTATTGTCCCCTCTGGGGTTCTAGTCGGCGGAGTCACGATGGGACATCCGGCTGAGAAAGCCGGCATCAAGGCTGGCGATATCATCGAAGGAATCAACGGTGCGAAAATCGGCAGCATCGAGGACCTGAGGGCATTCATGGCGCAGATCAAACCTGATACCAGTCTTGCAGTGCTGACTTCTAGAGGAAGGTTTGAACTTACGACGTCGACCGATCCAGGTAACAGTACAAGGGCGATACTCGGGGTCACTCAGCTTTCCGACCATGTGACTTACCTGGCGAAGCTTGGCTTCCTTTCCTCAAACCTGCCGAGACAGTTGTTCAACCTCGAGTTCTGGATATACTTCGTGACACTTAATGTCGCATTGGTCAACATGCTGCCTCTCTTTCCCTTGGACGGAGACAGATTCTTGTTGGCTCTTGCACAGGCCCTGGGGGTTAAGAACGCGAAGGCTGTGAGATCCACGATGAGCGCCTTCTCGTTTATCATCTTGGCAATGAACCTGTTCCTCTCATATGCGATGTTCGGATTTGTGAAGATCTGAAGGGTAGAGCTGTTGAGATGCCGCTTCTGCAGAAACACAGCCATATACAGACGATCATATGAAGGGGTTCCCCTCTGTAGGACCTGCTTTCTTGAAGACATTGAGGAGAAAATTCGTGGGACGATCTCGAAATACGACATGCTCAATTTTGACGATCACATAGCCGTAGCTGTCTCAGGTGGAAAGGATAGCCTCACACTTCTCAGAATACTGCGAAAGATTGAGAGAAGGTTCCCGAGGGCAAAGCTCACGGCTGTGACTGTTGACGAAGGCATAAATCAGTATAGAAGTGAAGCCGTCAGACTGGCACAAGAATCCTGCGAAGAACTTGGTGTAGATCATGTGGTCGTCTCCTTTCGCAGGCTTTTTGGAAAGACTCTCGATCAGATAGTCCGTTCGAAGAAGAAGCTTTCCCCTTGCTCGTACTGCGGAGTCTTGAGACGAAGAGCGATCCACGTCGCGGCGAGACAAGCCGGAGCCAACAAGATCGCCACAGCCCACAACTTGGACGATGAAGTTCAGACGATCCTGCTGAACATTTTTCACGGTGATGCAAAGAGAATTGCAAGGGTCAAACCCGTGCTTGTTGACCCAGCTGGACGCTTCTTGCAGAGAATAAAGCCGATGTGTGAGATCCCGGAGAAAGAGGTTGCTCTTTACGCTTACCTCTCGGGAATCAAGTTTCAGATGCGCCGTTGCCCTTACTTAGAGACTGCCCTAAGGAATGATGTCAGAGAGATGTTGAACCGAATAGAGGAGAAACATCCGGGCACAAAGTTCACTATCTTCAGATCGATTGAACGGCTTCGAGATTCTTTGAAGATATCCGTCGCTGACCTGCGAGACTGCCTCCAATGCGGTGAGCCTACTACCCAAGATCTTTGTGAGGTCTGCAAGACCTTGCATGGAAGCGCTAAGTGAATTGGGTAGGGAATCTCTTGCAACGACCAGTAGTCTTCCGGTAAATGAGTTCGGCACGGCCCTTCGCTAGCGCGTTGGGTATGCGGCCTATCTGCGAGTACCCAAGTTTCCGATAGAAGCGCCGAGCTTTCATGTTGAAGTCTGACACAAGAAGAAACACATTCGGCCATTGCTTGAGGATCCTTGCCTCAGCGAATTCCATCATTTTTTTGCCTGTTCCTTGCTTGCGATGACGCACCTCTACCGCTATGGCCTTCACATATCCGCCTAAGGGGAAAGCATCTTTGGCATAGAAGACAATGAACCCAACGACCTTTCCGTCTTGAATGGCTACATAGCATCGATCCGAGGAGAGATGGCATTCGAAGAACGCCCTAGCGTCTGTGTGCGTCACGCCGAACGTCACCCAAGGATCAGAGCCAGCCATGATATCTGTACATTCCTTGAGATGCTTGGATTGGAACTTGGCTATTCTGACACGGCCAGTCTTCATGTGCTTAGACTACCAGCATCTTCAACGGTACGTGACCTGTCTCCGGGACGAAGGCCTCCCCATATTCGCACCTTCCCGCAAAGCCTCTAAGTCGAGCCACGCTCTCGATCCAGCTCATGTACGTCCTCAGGAGACGACTCTGGGTTCGATATGCTCTTCTCATGATCCTCACTTTCTCGTGGTACTGGCTGGTTATGTCTGAAATGGCCAAGGTCCTAGCTGGAATTGTCGTCCCGAATATGCCGCTAATGCTCTCATAGCAGTATGCTCCATAAGGTAGCCATTCTCTTCCTGCTCCTGCGTACGCTCCTGTAGGTGAATGGAAGAGGGCCTCTAAGGTTAGGAGCGAGACTTCTCTGTGGACCCGGTGCCGGTCTTCTGGATGCGGGAGAAAGACCAGATCTGGCTTCAGCTCCCTGATCTTCCTTGTGAATAGCTCAACATTGGCCTGGCAGACAAGAGGCTCATCAATGCTGAGAAACTCTGACAGATCTGACAAGTGTAGCTCCCTCTTGCAGGTTTCGAACTCCTTACGCCTAGTCTTCTCAACTTTGCCGGGTTTTCGCAGATTCGGACTACCGCCGATTCCCGGTGTGGCTACAAGAACGACCGACTCAGTTCCCCATTGGGCGTACTTCAGAATTACCCCGCCGCATGAGAGTACCTCATCGTCTGCGTGAGGAGCGAAGATAAGAATTCTCTTGGGAATGACGACCGGTATCGCTCTTCTTGGTCCTTGGCCCACGGACGGGGCAAGCTGAACTGCTGTCTTTGTGGATGATCCTAGACGCGACTCCTTTGACATCCGAACCATTCCAAACCGGATATTGATCTGCCCTCGGCATAATTAACTAGTGGCGGCGCAGTGCACTTCGACATATATACGAAGGCTTCAGGAACCTTATCGGAAAAAGGAGTTGGGGTTGACGGCCCGAATGCATCTGGAGGCTACGGAGAGGAGAAATCCTAAGTCGAAAGGTATGCGCATGATGACTAGCCTGGAAATAGTCCGCCTGATCAACGAGGAAGATCTGAAAGTCCCTCTTGCAGTTTCGAAACAAGCTAGGGGAATAGCACGCATTGTCGATGTAGTCACTGAGACTCTACGAGTCGGAGGAAGAGTCTTCTATGTTGGAGCAGGCACAAGTGGAAGGCTTGGAGTGCTAGACGCAGCCGAGATGCCTCCGACCTTCGGACTGCCAGCTTCGAAGTTACAGGCGATCATTGCAGGTGGGTGGAAAGCTCTTCGAAGATCCATTGAAGGAGCTGAGGACAACGAAGCAGCTGCTTGGGAAGAACTTGATCGAAGAGGCTTCTCCAAAAGAGATGTATTGATTGGACTGTCGGCAAGCGGAAGAACACCTTTCGTCTTGGCAGCGATGCTGAGAGCTCGAAATATGGGAGCAAGAGTATTCGGAATCACCTGCAATCCGAGTTCAGAGATGGCTCGAAGAGCAAATGAAACCCTTGTCCTCAGAGTTGGCCCTGAAGTGGTTAGTGGAAGCTCAAGGATGAAGTGCGGAACAGCGCAGAAGATGGCCCTCAACACCATTAGCACGACATCGATGATCAGGCTAGGCCGAGTCTGGAGAGGCCTCATGATAGATCTTCAGCCCAAGAGCCTGAAGCTTCGGAGAAGAGCCATCCGAATCGTTTCTGAGGTTGCAGGGGTCGATTATGCTTCGTCTAGAAAGGCACTCACGAAGGCGAATGACGATGTGAAACTCGCCATAGTCATGCTAAGTTCCGGTGTCCCGATCATGAGGGCGAAGGTCATGTTGGCAAAGGCGAGAGGAGACTTTGAGAAGGCAATCTTGCTTGCCAGAAACGCAGTCGGAAAAAATGGCGATGGCCGGCGTGAACGATGAGGAGAATCGTTGGACTGATATCCGGAACATCTGCAGACGGGGTCAGCGCAGCGCTGGTTCAAGTTTCAGGTAGAGACGAGAGAACATGTGTGAAAGTTTTGGAGTGGGGCACCTACCCGTATGAGCGGGACCTGAGAAGAGAGATATTCCAACTCTTCTCTCCTAGAACAGGCACTGTTGACCGGATCTGCCGGTTGAACTTCATCATGGCTGACCGGTTCTCCGAGGCGGCATTGCAAATTATACGGAAAGGTGGTCTAGAAACGAAAGACATTGATCTTATCGCTTCGCATGGCCAGACGATCTATCATATTCCGTCGGGGCCACGTTCCACTCTGCAGATTGGCCAAGCGGCCGTTATAGCGGAAAGAACTGGCATCACAACTGTCTCTGACTTTAGGGCAAGAGATGTGGCTGCTGGCGGCCAAGGCGCACCGTTGGTCCCCCTAGTGGATCTCATCCTGTTCAGAAGTAATCGTAGAGCACGTGCGATCCAGAACATCGGAGGAATAGCGAACGTCACGGTGGTTCCACGCTCAGCGAAGTTCCATGATGTCTTCGCATTTGACACTGGGCCAGGGAACATGATCATAGACTCAGTTATTAGACACTTGACCAGGGGACGCCTCTCGATGGACAAGAACGGAACTATGGCTAACAGAGGAAGCGTCGATCATCAGCTACTGAGATATCTTATGCAGTCACCATTCATCCGGAAGAGACCTCCAAAGACAACAGGAAGAGAGGAGTTCGGCGAGCAGTTCGCTCAGGCCTATCTGAGGAAGGCAAGAGCAAAGAGATTGAGTACCGCAGATATCGTGGCGACTGCAACGGCGTTCACAGCCGAAGCAATCGCCTACAACTACAGTAAGTTCGTGTATCCTCAGTGCTGCATAGACGAAGTGATACTCGGCGGAGGAGGAGCCAAGAACACCACACTCGTCAGCATGCTACGAGAAAGACTGAAGCTCCCAATGTTGCTCCACGAGGATTTTGGAATTCCATCCGAAGCGAAGGAAGCCATAGCATTCGCCATTCTTGGCAACCAGACCTTAGAAGGCAGACCCGGGAACGTTCCATCCGCAACCGGCGCCTCAAGAGCTGTCGTCCTAGGCACTGTATGCCCAGGCGGAGTCGCTTCGTAGCTTGGCCAAATGGTTCTCAGATCCCGGTTCCTTTATGGCCGAAATGAGCCCTGAAGAGAAAGTAGGCCAAATGATGGTCGCGGGATTTCGTGGAACGACACCATCCTGTGACATCAGAAATCTCATAGAGGAATACCATATTGGAGGAGTAATCCTATTCTCCCGTAACGTCCTAGACCCACTCCAAGTAGCGCGGCTCACCAAAAAGCTTCAGGATATTGCCATCAAGTCCAAACCCCATTTGCCTCTGATCGTCGCCACGGACCAAGAAGGGGGAATTGTGGCTCGAATAAGAAAAAGCACATCCGTTCACCCCGGTCAAATGGCCCTAGGCGCGACAAGATCCGATGAGTTGACCTATGCAGCTGGAGATATCACCGGCAAGGAACTCAGAGCGATGGGAATCAACATGAATCTGGCACCCGCCCTTGATGTGAACAGCAATCCCAGAAATCCTGTAGTGGGCGTCCGATCTTTCAGCGAAAACCCGACTCTAGTCTCTAGGCTTGGCGTCGCTATGATACGAGGACTGCAGAAGAACAGAGTCATAGCTACAGCGAAACACTTTCCGGGACACGGCGACACATCTCACGACTCGCACGAAACACTGCCAGTTCTTCCACATCCGCTTGAAAGACTTAAACAGGTAGAGCTTAGGCCGTTTCGAGCCGCTATCATACGTGGTGTCATGGCGGTCATGGTAGGCCACTTGTCGATTCCCACAATCGACAGGAAGCATGGTACCCCAGCGACCCTGTCTAAACGGATTATCACCGGCCTGCTCAGGCGGGACCTCAGGCACCAAGGTCTCGTGACGACAGACTGTATGGAAATGAAGGCTATCACCAGCAACTTCGAATCAGGAGAGGCTGCGGTGAAAGCTGTGAAGGCGGGCGTCGACTTAGTAATGGTCTCACACACACTGAAGAGGCAGCTTGAATCGATCAGAGCTACTCAAGACGCGTTAAGAGGCGGAGAGATCAATCAGAAACAGATCGACCTATCTGTACTGAGGGTATTGAAGGCCAAGGCCTTTGCAGAGAAAAGGCATGCACCAACATATCGAATTGGGAACGTCGGAACCAGAAATCACCTAAAGCTCATCGCGAGGATGGCTGAGAAATCTATCACCCTTACGATGAATAGAGGCGTTCTTCCCCTAAAGCCAGAAAGAAAGAAGACAATACTCTCCATATGCTTCGTACCTTCATCATTTGCGAGATCTTCAACGGATTTCCCTGCAACACTGCGGAGAAAGACGCCGTCGCATATTCGGATTCGTCACTTCCGATGTGACCCCAGGCCTCCAAGGAAACAGATCATGAGAGTGCGGCGGGCCGCTTCCCAAGCGGAGCTAGTAGTCGCGGCGAGCTATGATGTTACGCACAATGCTGTTCAAGGCAAGATTCTGCGAGAGATAGCTGCCCGCCTCCCTCTTGTCATAGTCTCTATGAAAGAACCTTACGATGTCGCATGTGTCCCAGAGGCTTCGGCCCACATCGCAGCGTACAGTCCAGCTGAGTGTTCAGTCGAGGCTGCCGTTGATGTGATCGTCGGGAGATCAAGGCCGGCAGGGAGACTCCCCGTGTCGATCCCTCCGCTTTACGCGATAGGGCACGGGTTGAGGCATTTTTGAGATGAATGATTGGACCGCATAAATTCAAGACATATCTATTGCAGTGTCCCATCGGTAACTGAAACAGGTGCACGGGCGTCAGACGAAAGAGAGTTTAATATCGAGTAGTTGGCTGAATTCATCTTGGC
>CAZGZF010000011.1:23640-25088 GCA_964529995.1 uncultured Candidatus Bathyarchaeia archaeon | reverse complement strand
TAGGGAGAGATTTAACGGTCTATTTGAGTCTCTTCTTCATGAATCGTTCGAGTCTGTTGCACGCGTCCTCCAGTATGGGAGGCCTCGGCAAGAACACGAATCTGAAATGCCTCGCGCCACACGTAGGTCCCCAGCTGACTCCAGGATTGAACATGAGTCTCTCTTCTCTGATAACATCTGCAATGAAGTCTTCGTCATCGGCCCATATCTTGCCGATACCTTCAACCTTCGGAAACGCGTAGAGAGCGCCTTCGGGCTTCGTGCAGCTGATTCCCGGTATCTCGTTCATTCTCTTGTGGACTATGTCTCTATGGATTCTGAGTTGGGACACCATCTTCCTGCAGTGAGCTGCAGCTTCGTCCAGATTCTCATACGCCTTGATTGCCGCAAATGTTATCGGTGTCGCGATTCCGTGAGCATCGCCTGCTATCCTCTGTATCTTGTCCATCATAGCTCGAATGTGAGGAATCCTATTCTTGGGATCGTGTAGCGCCAAGTATCCAACTCGCCAGCCTGTACACATGAAGAACTTCGCCATTCCGTTAATAACCATGACCGGAACATCTTCGGCGAGCGAGGCCATCGAAACTGATTTCTCGACATCAAACGTGATTTGATCATAGATTTCGTCAGAGACTATGGGAAGGTTATGCTCGCCGGCGAGATCTACGATTTGCTTTAACCTTTTCTCATCGTAGACACCGCCAGTCGGATTGTTCGGGTTTACCAGTATGACCGCTTTTGTCCGAGCGTTTATTCGCTTCCTGAGTTCATCCACCATTGGCTGCCACCTATCATTTTCATCCGAAGGGCCGGTCGCTATCTTTGCATTGAAAATCTCTGCATAGTTGAAGTACTGCTGATATGTCGGTTCTGGCCCGACTAGCTCGTCGCCCGGATCGAGCAATGTCAAATATATCATGTTGGCGACTTGAGTGGTACCTGGGCAGATGTAGATATCCTTGGTTTCGTATTGGCTTCCATGAACCTTCTTTTCACGCGCGACGATCAGCTGCTTTAGAGTATCAGACAGCCTAGGCAGCGAGTCCGGATGGTTCATGTATATTCCTGATTCGAAGTCAGGATCAATTGGAATGAGTCCCTTCTGACCTCGAGCGCCAGCCGCGTACATATTCCATCCTTCGAAAGCCGCCTGCGCCAATGCCATTCTGACGTAAGGTGGTGGGTGAAATCCAAAACGTGTGGGGTCGCCGCCGACGAGCGCGAGTATCTTCTGTTTGGCCTTTCCTGCTTCGGCGACTGCTGCTGAGATAGGCGAAGGACCCTCTTTTGTTGCCAGTTTGAGGGTTCCCACTGCAAACTTCTTCTCTTCGGCCCTCTCCTCGGAGCCTTTCCATCTGGTGGAAACTTCGACTCTTCTTTCCTTCAACATGTGAATCCCCTGCAACCTTATGCGGACAAGATACGCAGCCCGTTTCATAGATAAC
>CAZGZF010000011.1:14618-23540 GCA_964529995.1 uncultured Candidatus Bathyarchaeia archaeon | reverse complement strand
TTCTCGTTCCGCCTTCCATATGGTTCATAAAGGGCTGCGGTCTCGCTTCTGAGCATTCCATCTACAGCTAGCTTGACTCCTACTATCCTCAGCATTGAATTCCCAAAACCAGTCCTAATCCCCAAGCTTGTTAGTTGCTCCAAGTAATCCCCTTCGAAAGGATTGGCGACTGGCGGCATGAGGCCGACCCGTATGGGAAGAAGTCCCTCGGCAAGGAGTTCTTGATATGCTTGGACCACATCATGATCACTCCAAGCATCGTGGATGCTCGTGACTCCCCAGGACGCAAGCCTCTCACAAGCCACTCGAAGGCCTTCCTTGAGCTCCTCGTATCTCTGCGGCGGAATGATCCGCTTCACGATCTCTTGAGCTCGGTTTCTTAACACGCCGGTGGGCTCTCCATCCGGGTGCCTGTCGATTATGCCATGCTTCGGATCCTGCGTCTCCCTAGAGATCCCTGCTTGTGTCAATGCCTTCGAGCTGCAGACAGCGACGTGGCCGCAAGTTTGGACTAGGAAGACTGGATTGCTGGGGGACGCCTGATCGAGCTCCCTCTTGTCAGGATGCCGTCTCTCAAGCAACCTCTCTTCGTCATAACCCCAGCCCAAAACCCATTCTCCTTCTGAAGTCGCCGACGCTTTCCGCTTAACCGCATCGAGAAATGCCGCCATTGAACTCGGCTGAAGAGTTTTCAGGTCTATCTTCCCAGTCGTAAGTTCGCCCGCCATGGATGGATGTACATGGGTGTCAATAAAGCCAGGAAGCACAATGCGTCCCGCCAGATCAATTGTCTTGGTTTCTGATCCTGCTGTTCCGAGGGCTTCGGAGTCGGAGCCGACTAACGCGATCTTTCCATTCTTGAGAGCTACTGCAGTAGCTAGAGAATCGTTGTCATCCATTGTGTGGATTACTCCCCCGAACAGAACAGTATCCGCGTGAACTTCAGCCATCCTCCATCTCAGTCCGTTAACTTAGCTTCTCAGCGTGCCTTGCTCCTGATACTTTCTTCGATACCATAAAAATCGAGAGGGTTACTCTATACGAGAAGTGGCTCATGTATTAGCGCCTCTATGAGAATCCAATCTGACTTCAGGGGTTGCTGAAAACTGTCTGGTGCATACGCCTGTGTTCATTGACAAATCGTACTTCAAAGCTTTCCCTATAGCCCCGAGGATTCACGTATTGTTCACTCGTTCATAGAGGTCATTCTCTAGCGTTTGCACGGAATCTTTGAAGGTACGAAAGCTTCAAATGAATCTGCCATTGAATCTGCGCCAAAAGTGATCAAACATGCCCGAGAAACTGAGAGTTGGAACCGTCGGGGTTGAACCGGGACAGAAGAAGTCGGTCTTGGTCACGGTCGGAAACACATCCACATGGGATGTGAAGCTTCCACTGTTCTTAGTGAATGGTTCGCGATCCGGACCTAAGCTTTGCATTACTGCTGGAATGCATCCAACTGAGTATGCAGGTATCGAGGCAGCTTTCAGAATACCGAGGCTGCTGAACCCAGAGCAACTATCGGGGGCAGTGATCTCGGTTCCAATAGTGAACACTCCAGCATTTCAGTCGAGAAGCAGGCTCTGTCCGGTGGATGGTACGAACCTCAATAGGCTCTATCCGGG
Source organism: uncultured Candidatus Bathyarchaeia archaeon (assembly GCA_964529995.1). Taxonomy (GTDB): domain Archaea; phylum Thermoproteota; class Bathyarchaeia; order 40CM-2-53-6; family JALHTG01; genus JALHTG01. The sequence continues at coordinate 21,915 of CAZGZF010000011.1, read as the reverse complement.
ACAACCGGACGGTACTGTGGGAAACCTGATCGCAAGCTTCTTGACTAAGGAGGTCTTCTCTCAATCCAACTTTTACGTCGACAACCATTGCGCCGATGTACACGAGGTCGCTGTCAACAACATGATCTACTACGAGGTGGAAAAAGACGATGTAGACAAGAACTCACGTGAGATGTGTAAGTGCTTTGATACTCCGTATGCGCGCGTGGTCAGACCCAAAGAACCCGTTACCGGCCAAATGTCTTCGGTGCACTATACAGCCCAGCTCGGATGCGCCTCCGTTCTTTCCGAGGTGGGAAGCTGTGGAGGGCTCAGCAAGAGCGGAAAGATCGATGAGGACGATGTATCATGGAATGTCAATGGGATCATGAATGTGATGAAGCATTTCGGAATGACTGAGGGATCTCCTAGACTTCACGAGAAGCAGAAGGTAATACCAAATTGGGTCGAGCTATTCGCCAAGCAGGCTGGAATCTTCTACCCACGAATTGATATTGGCAACAGGGTGGCTAAGGGCGAGGTCATCGGCGAGACGAGAAATCTACTCCAGGAACCTGTCGAAACGATAGAATCGCCTATCAACGGGATAATCTCACTCTACTACGCTTTCTTTCCAGCAGTTGACCCAGGAAGACGATTGGTGCAGATTTTTGAAGTCTGAAAACGCCGTGGAACAAGGGAGGATGCGCAGTCTTTGTCACGATTGAAGGCAGAGTACCTCAGACGGCTATGCACAGAGATCTTCAAGAAGGTTGGAGCCTCAGACGAGGAAGCCACAACTGTTAGCGACAACCTAGTCGAGGCCAATCTGAAAGGTCATGACTCCCATGGAGTCATATTGCTGCCAAGCTACGTGTCACGGATCAAGCAGGGACTCTACAAGCCAGGAGCGAAAACAGCTGTCTTGCTTGAAACCGCGTCCATGGCGCTTATTGACGGGAACTGGGGATTTGGTCAGGTCATAGCTAAGAAAGCTATGGAAATCGCAATTGCAAAAGCAAAGAAGACTGGAATAAGTTATGTTGGAATTCGTCATTCCAACCACATAGGCAGGCTAGGCTACTACGCAAAGATGGCATTAGAACAAGATATCCTCGCGATCATAATAGCGAATTCGGGCGGCCCCGTGGCACCTTATGGAGGCAAGAGTCCGATAATGGGAACGAACCCGATATGCGTCGCCGTTCCGACTGCTAGATCACCGTCGTTCATTCTCGATATGGCGACCAGTGTCGTGGCTGGCGGCAAGGTACATGATAGACGAGAAAGGGGAGAGAGAGTCCCGGAGGACTGGTTGATCGATCGAGAGGGGATGGCGACCACGGACCCGAACACTTACGGACCTCGAGGAGGAATGTTGCAAACGTTGGGAGGCAGTGTGGCCTACAAAGGCTTCGGCCTCTCCTTAGTCGCGGACATACTTGGCGGAGTATTGACGGGTGCGGGGATCACTGTTTCCAAAGAGCGAAGACCAGGAAGCAATGGCACCTCAATAATCTGCATAGATGTCAATCAAATCACACCAGTTGAGGTTTTCAAGCATAAGACCTTGGAACTAATAGACATAATGAAGAAGTCGGAGCTTAGGCCCGGTTTCACTGAGATATTAGTGCCAGGCGAGCCCAGCTCCCGGCGGGAGGAAGAGAGACTAGAGAAGGGAATCGAAATTCCGGAAAATCTGTGGAAGAAAATCGACGAGATCACAACCCAACTGGGCATAGACACTGGCAAGCAAGGATAACCACCGTGGAAGACATTAGCAAGAGAAATAGATCAACAAGCGGGTAAGGATTATCGTCGCCTAGCCTTTGGTTATCTCGCAGAAGTATCCGCCTGTCACGGTTCATACCAGTTAGGAGTAGAATCCTCCGACCTAGTTCCTGCACTCATAGAACCGGGGCCTGTGCGCCGTCAAGATGAGAGGCACATCTTCCTCCAGGATCTTCCTAGCTTTCCTGTGAGGGTCTAGTCCCTTGGCCTCATCATGCTCTTAGGCGGCCTGATCCAATGTGCCGTCTAGCTCCGGGTCCAGTCGAGTGCTCTGAATGGAGCTATGGTAGCGGGATGTCTCTGTTTCTGGGAGTGTACAACAGATAACTGGCTGGAACGTGGCAGACAAACCATTGTGGAGTGAACGAGCGCAACCATATGAAATCGTCCGCCTTCACTTGGTTCCACACATCGCCCAGCAGGTAGATTCCCTCTCCCTCAAGGAAGTACATGCCATGCTCTTCTACATGAGTCTCTATGCGCGAAACGGTCGCACCCTTTCCGAAACTTAAAACATCCATTGACATATCATAGACAGGCTTCTCGATCGGGATTAGCTGCTTCTTGGCACTGTCTGGTCCCTTTCGGAAGTACGGCGTATCCTGCAATGTACTGACAATGGGTGGCGGCATCTCAAGGCCAAGAGGCGCATACCTTTTCTTCACCAGCAGATACTTGAAGAGAGGTGAGAGACTCTTTGTCCCAAATGAAGTGCCAGGCGGAAGATATGCGAAACCATCCTTCGCTATTTCGAATTTCTCTTCTCCTCTGAAAAGGATACCCTCTCCCGAGAGCACGTACATTGCGTACTCGATGTCTTTCTCAACGTGAATTGAACTTTCTCCCTCGGATTTCATCTCCACGAGATACTCAACAAAAGTGGAGCTGGCTGGTGGCGCAGCGAGAACCTTTATTGTCGATTCCTTGTAGCCCGGTATCTTGGTTTCAACAAGCCCTTCAGGCACCAAGAGCGTGAAGTCCGGTCTAACGATAGCCCTCTCGTCATACATATTTGATCCCGAACCTAATTGCGGTACGATCTATTTCATCAGCCTATCGCTGAATAGGAGGAATACCGATCTTCACCTGTTGGCAGAACAGGTTTTGAGTATTGGAACTTCCATTCTACGAGCCATAGACTCCGATAGTCAGATGTCAATTCATCGGTCACATTAGCTGTATAATAGGCAGGCTACTTGATGGTCAGAGCCGACTGACATAAGTTCAACGGATTCAGCGTCGGGAAACTCCACCTTCACGTCATTGCCTTGTTCTTGGATATTGAGTATGGCTTTGAACATGGCATTTCCTGATTGCCTACCCTTCTCTATCAGATCTCTGCACTTTTGTCTGACTTGACTGTCCGTCGTCGATAATAGGAGTTGGAAGCCATTTGGAGTCATCCTGACCTTTTCCAACTCGTCCGGAGTCAATCGCAATGTAAGGTACGCGCTGAGATCTCTTCCTTCCCAGCCGCATTTCTCAAAGACCTTCTGACATCTCGGATGGAACCCACATCCTGTGGGAGGATTCAATGGACTCGGAACGTCTCCCTCTAACAAGATCGCCGTAGGCAGAGCGCGTTGTTCCGGGTTGGTTGATGGAATAGCGGAAAGCAATGCCTGCGTGTATGGATGGAGGGGGGCTTTCAACAAGTCCTCTCTAGGAGCGATCTCGACTATCTTTCCGAGATACATTACGGCTATTCTGTCTGAGAGGTAGTCTATGACGGCCATGTTGTGCGATATCAGCAGATACGTCATTCCGAACCTGTCCTGAAGTTCGTCGAAAAGCTCCAGAATCTGTGCCTGGACGCTGACATCCAAGGCAGAGGTGGGCTCATCCAGAACTAGGAAATCCGGTTTCAGAGCTATGGCCCGAGCAACGCAGACTCTCTGGAGTTGCCCTCCGCTAAGCTCATGCGGGTATCTGTAAAGGTGCGGTTCCCCGAGACCGACTTGCTTTAGCAGTTCAATGACGCGATCTCGAAGCTCTTTTCCTTTCGCAACTCCGTGTGCGATGAGGGGTTCCGCTACGAGATCCTTTACGAGCATTCTTGGATCGAGTGAGTCGTAGGGATCTTGATGGATGATCTGTATTCTGCGGCGCAGTTCCATTGGAACGTTCTTAGCCGCCAATTCAAACTTCTCTCTTGTTCCGTTCTTGAGTGTTAGGTGATACACGATCTGTCCGTCACACTTCAGCATCCTTAGAAGGCATCTGCCCAGCGTACTCTTGCCACATCCACTCTCGCCTACTACGCCGAGAGTCTCACCTTTTCGTATGCTGAAGGTGACATCATCAACAGCCCTTATGTCTGCGACCTTTCTGCCGAAAATGCCTCCAACTACTGGAAAGTACTTCTTGACGTTCTTGAGTTCTACTATTGTTGTCAGTTTCCGCATCCTCCGCTAAGATGACATGCCACATAATGCCCCTCCTCGATCTCGATCATCTTGGGCGTTTCGGCCTTGCAGGCATCAGTCGCGCAGTCGCATCTCGGATGAAATCTGCAGCCAGGAGGAGGATCCAATAGGCTAGGAACCATACCTTTGATTACTCTCAGATCTCTTCTCTGGTCTCCCGGCCTGTGAATGGCTTCAATCAACCCCCTAGTGTAGGGATGAACGGGCTTCCTGAAAATAGCATAGACATCCCCGAACTCAACGACTGTTCCAGCGTACATTACTGCAACCCTGTCACAGATCTCGGCAACCACACCTAGGTTGTGTGTCACCAATAGTATCGACGTGTTGAAACGGTTCTTCAGCTCTTGCATCAACTTTAGGGTCCTCGCTTGCACGGTTACATCGAGAGCTGTCGTGGGTTCATCAGCAATCACCATTTTTGGATTGCAGGCCAAAGCCATCGCAATCATCGCCCTCTGTCTCATCCCTCCGCTAAGTTCATGAGGGTATTGATCTACGACCCCTTCAGGGTTAGGGATCTGTACCTGCTTGAGCATTTCTATGATTCTTCGTGTCACGATTTCCTCTAGGTGATTCTTGTAGCCCTTGAAAAAGGGCAGGACTGAGCTTAGCTGTACTATGTCGGGATACTTGTTCTCAGCTTCAAGACTGAGGAGCTTTCCGTGTATTCTCAAAACAAATGACCTCAAGGAAGAACGGCTGGGGAGCTTCTTGAGTCGATCCGAAAGCATCTGGATCGCTTGCTGATACATTTCTCTCCGAAAATGCAGCATTACCACTTCTGCGATCTGGTCTCCGATCTTCATGGTTGGGTTAAGGGCTCTCATTGGCTCTTGGAACACCATGCTGATCTCTTTTCCCCTGATTCCCTGAAGTTCTTCCTCAGATAGCTGAAGGATGTTCTTGCCGTCGAATGTGACCTTCCCACTGAGGACTCTGGCGTTCGGTGCCAACAATCGCATCAGGGTTCGCGACGTTACTGTTTTTCCGCATCCTGTTTCCCCCACCAGGCCAAGCGTTTCTCCCCTGTACATGGTCAGGTTCACATCTTCAAGAGCCTTGACGGTTCCCTCGAATGTGTTGAAGTGCAGCGTGAAATCCTTGATCTGAAAAATCTCACTCATCTAAGCCATACCTCTTCGAGTCCTTGGGTCGAGTATGTCCCTGAATGCATCTCCCAAGAGATTCCAGCCTAGGACGTATGCAAGGATCGCGATTCCGGGAAAAATCGTGACCCACCATGCCCCATGCAGAAGCCAGTTCCTTCCTTCACTCATTATTATCCCCCACTCCGCCGTACCAGGGTCGAATCCAAGACCTAGGAAGCCCAAGGCCGCCGTGCTAAGAACGACGCGCCCCATATCAAGCGAAGCCAGAACCAGAACGGGTGATATCGAGTTCGGTAGCACATGTCTGAAGAGGATCACGTACTCTCTGATCCCCATGGCCCGGGCCGCCTCTATGTAAAGGGACTCCTTCACCCTCAGAATCTCAGCTCTTATCAACCTGGCAAAGCCTGGCCACCAGACTATGATCAACGCAGTCACGACCACCATCATACCTCTGCCAAGGACTGAGATCAGCACCATTGCTAAGAGAAGGCTAGGGAGAGCGAAGAAGATGTCTGTCATTCGCATCAGCATCTCGTCAACTTTCCCTCCCAAATACCCAGCTACGCTACCGACCAAGATGCCTATTGTCACAGCCACGCCAACAATTACGACGGCAAGCGTGAATGAAATGCGAGTACCCCAGATGACGCCGTAGTATATGTCTGAGTAGCCGGGCATCCCGCTCGTTCCGAACGGGTTCTCCGGACTGGGAGGTAGGGGTTGGTACGAAACCACTTTCGGCGTCTTGTATGGATCAGGCTGATTCGGGGGCGCGACAAACGGAGCGAGAAATGCGAGTGCTACGAAGAATGCGATGATACCTATTCCTAGAATGCTAAGCGGATTGGCCTTCAGTCGATAGAGAGCGAACCTGGCTTCTTTGAGTCTAGGACGAAGCTCTTCCTTACTCAACATATCTAGTCATCCCAACCTGACTCGTGGGTCAAGGTAAGCGTACAACACGTCGATGAGCATGTTCGCCAAAACAAGTAGTGATCCGAGAACGAGGACGTAGCCGAGAACCGCGTTGTGATCGACAGCAATAGCTGCAGTAGACATGAAGTATCCCAGGCCTTTTCTGTTGAATACTACTTCCGTGATCACTGTCCCAGTCATTAGCCAGACCACCTGCAATCCTGAGAGGGTTACGAAAGGTAGCAGAGCGTTTCTAACCGCATAGTGCCTGTTGACATATTTCGGGCTCAATCCTTTCGCAAGGCCAGTCGTAATGTAGTCTCTTCCAAGTTCTTGCAGCACACTTGCCCGCAAGATTCTCGTATTCACTGCCAACTGTGTGTATACCTGAACCAATAGAGGGCCAATCAGATACCTGAAGGCCTCTACAAGGCCGATCATGTCGCCAGCGAGAATTGCATCCACGGTCGGCATCCCTGTGAAAACAGGAAAGGTGAATTGAGGTGCGAATACAATTATCCCACGCGGGTACAGCATCATAGCCACCAGCAAAGCGAAAAAGAAAGCAGGCATCGATTGACCGGATATGGCAAGAAGCCTACAAGCATGATCGACCCAAGTATCCTTATTCGTCGCCGACTTTGTTCCCAAGTAGACTCCTAATGGAATCGATATGACCAAGACGTAGATTGCCAGCTCAAATGTGATAGGCATATAGCTAATGATGACTTTGGCAACAGGCTGATAATTGAAGGTTTGAGATATACCCAAATCGCCTCTTAGAGCCGCACCCAGCCAATAGTAATACTGGACGTATAGCGGCTGGTCCAGTCCGTAGAGCCTCCTGATCAGCTCGACCTGCTCTTTGGGCATCCTAGGGTCCACGTATGCTCTCACCGGGTCACCTGCGCCTCGCGAGAGTGCAAATATCACAACTGACAGTCCCAAAAGCACAACAATAGACAGAATCAGTCTTCTCATGAAGAATTCATACAGTCTCATGCCTCTCTCCCGCCAACATGCTCTTCATTTCCACAGATCCCATAGAAGAAAAGACTTTTGTAAGGAAGA
>CAZGZF010000011.1:0-14518 GCA_964529995.1 uncultured Candidatus Bathyarchaeia archaeon | reverse complement strand
CAGTGCCTTGATAAGAGTTCCCAGACCTTTGGTCTATTCTGCTTCAAGTGAGTCTGTGAAATAGATCTTTAGTTAGCAAAGATGGTGGCCCATTGACGGTTGAAATGCCCTGAAGTGGGCTCGCAATAGCTGTTTGCTTTCTTCTTCGCTAGGCTATCAAACATGAATTATCTGATAAAACCAGACTGACCGTAACGCGGGGTCAGTACAAGGAGGTCTTGTTCAAGGGAGTCTACTGTGCGCATACGTAAGAAAAAGAAAGAGGGGGTTTATGGGATTGGATCTAGCCTTTGGTTATTTCGTGGAAGTACCCGCCATTCACAGTCCATGCAATCTGGAAGTAGAACCCACCAATGTAGTCTCTGCATGCATAGAACTGCGGTCTGCAGGCGGTCAGAATGATGGGCACATCTTCCTCCATTATGGCGGTAGCTTTCTTGTACAGCTCCAGTCTCTTAGTTCTATCCGTCTCTGCAGCCGCGTCCTCCAAGAGTTTATCGAGTGTTGGATTCTTGTAGCCTGCGTAGGATTGGAACAGCTCTGTACTCCTATAGTCATAGCCGTACCAAGCAGGGTCAGGACCGTTCTGTGCGACGGCGAAGAACATAGCCCATTCCAGAAGAGTGGGCCACGCTCCTTGTTGAGCAAATACCTTGAACTTCGGGTTTATCTTTGTAAGCGATTGGCTGAACAAGTTCGCCATTATTGTTCCTTCGTTCAGTCCCCAAGGTTGGTACCCAAGCACTATGGTGAATCCTTTTTCCCATACTTTGCCGCCATGAGCTAGCTTGAACTCCTCTGTTGCCTTATCCAGATTGTACTTGTATTTGCTGAAGTGATCAAAGTATCCAAACGATCCAGGTAGCATGTAGCCTGTCGGCACCTGTGCCTTATCAAGATAGGCCTGCTTGACGTACTCCGCACCATTCCAAGCATATGCAAATGCTCTTCTCATGTGTACATCGTGGAAGAACTCTGGGAACAAGCCTTCCACACCGACAGGTTGTTTGCTCATGTCGATGTTGAATTTGAGGTATATTGCCTCCATGAATCCATCTGATGGAGAAGCGAGAAGCTTGATTCCTGGTAGGCCTTCGACCTGTGGTGTGTCAGCGGTCCTGATCGCGATTGCATCCACGTCACCGTTCTTCAGCATCATCAGCCTTGTGCTCCATTCAAGCACATAGAGAAACAGAACGCGTTTGACCTTCGCTGGCCCACGCCAGTATCCATCGAACCTTTCGAGGACGTAGCGCTCGTTCATGACCAATTCCTTGAGCTTGTATGGGCCGCTCCCCATCAGGTTCTCGCCAAACTCCATCTTCTCGTCACGCACATTGGTCCAGTTCTTGGCGTCACCCATACGCCAGCTTCCGTGGTCGACTGCAAATTTCTTGCTTATGATGCCGGCCATCGGCCGTCCTAGGTATTCGAGGAAAGCCATGTTGGGACGCACGAGTTTTATCTGAACTGTGTAGTTATCCACCGCCTTTATCTCGTCGTCGTAGAGGTTCACTGGGACATGTCGTCCAGGAGGTATGTCAGTTATCGGCTGACAAATGTAGTTGGCCCAGCTCCTGACGAGGTTCATCGCGCACCATCTTTGGAATGTGTAGACGACATCGTCGGCAGTCAGTTCGTCACCATTCCAGAACTTCACACCTTTCCTCAAGTAGAAGGTGTAAGTCTTCCCGTCAGGAGATATCTCCCAGCGTTCGGCGAGCATGGGCTGAGGTTCAGTTGCACCTTTGCCGTAGAAGACTAGGAAGTCCGTGAGCGCCAGGAGTATGTTCCTGTTGGAGTTGCCAGTAGTCATGCAGGGATCTATTCCAGATACTCCGACATCAGATCCATAGACGTAGGTGTCCGGATTCTTCATTACTCCCTTGTATGCTGCGCCAGGCTGTAGAATTCTGATAGTCTTGACCTCGACATCCTCCTTGCCGATATCAGACTTCACGGTCAACTTGACGAGGTAGTTGCCTGGTTTTGCATATGCATGCTTAACATCCTTGCCAGTCGCGGTCGCTCCATCACCGAAATCCCATCTCCACTCCTTTATCTTAGCAGCATCCGCGATCACGTCCCCCCTGCTCAAACTCCAGCCGAAGGAGGAACCACCGGAGAAGGCTATCTCTTGTCCCGTATTGGCGACATCTCTATCAACACCGACCACTGAGGTCGGCGGGTTGTCCATCTTCGGAGTTGCGGGTGGACGCTCGACCTTGACAAAGATCAGATTGGCATCATTTGTTGCGCTTGCGCCACGATTGTCAGTACAGGTAAGTACCACAATGTACCGGCCTGGAAGGGTGAACGCATGCTCGGCTTTGGCTCCTGAACCGGTTGAGCCATCCCCAAAGTCCCAGGCGAAGGTGGCTATTTGCCCATCGGGATCCTTTGAACCGCTTCCGTCAAATGTAACCTTCTCGCCTATCTTCGGAAAGAGGTTCGAAGCAACGACGATAACGGTGGGTGGCACGTTCTCGCGAATAGCCGTCTGTTCCTGATAGTAGTAGAAACCAGCACCCAAGACTATCAGCAGAACAACAACGATGAGAATTCCCTGTATCCTTGTGATTGCCTTCCTATCTACAAGTTTGGTTCTCAAAGCAGATTTTCCCGAAAGCAGGTGTCTCGAATTTGTATAAGAGCTTTTCCCAATTCTCTTCGCAGACAGCAGGTTGTCGATAAAGGCGCATCTCTCCTGAAAGTCTTAAAAAAGCTCGCCTGGGACATACTTGGACGCTGTTGTGAGGCATTGAGATGAAAGAAACCATAGAAATAGGAACAGCAAAGGCAAAACCAGGAACGAAAGCCACAGGATACATTTACTGCGGCGATTTGTCAGACGGATCGCCCGTGAATGTTCCTGTGATCATCCTGAATGGCAGCGAAGACGGGCGCAGACTTTGGTGCAACGCGCTTGAGGATGGGGATGAGTACGGAGGCTGCATAGGCCTGATCGAAGCCACGAGTGAACTCACTCCAATGGTTCAGAGAATGAAAGGCGCATTGATAGCCATACCTGCAGCGAACGTCACTGCTTTCAGAGGAAATCCGTACGGAGGAGGAATGAGGAATAGCCCAGGCGATCTAGATCAGGGATTGAGGTTCCCCGCATTGTACCCGGGAAACCCTATTGGCAGGTTCACCGAGCAGGCAGCCAGCATAATCCACAACTATAGGGCCAAGTACGCCGACTACTACGTTACACTCCACGGTTGCCAGCAGATGTATGGCATCGACCGTGTGCTTCTTAGAGAATCGGCGGACGAGAGTTACAAGAAGTCTCTGGAGATGGCGAAGGCCTTCGGCATGAAGATAATCTTGAAGGCCGCAGCGCGCGGTCCACCGAAAGAGGGTCAGATGCCGCAGATATCCGGTGAAACCAACGGTGGAGAGGGAGGCATAGGAAATGGCTTTGATGGCACTGCCATACGAAATGGCATCCTGAACGTCGCCAAGTGGCTTGGAATTATCGAAGGCAAGCCGAAGTTCTTGGACAAGTACCAGTTCGTACAGTACAGAGCCGGATCCAACGCGATATTCACCAAGCGAGGAGGATTCTTCAAGTCGCTGGTCGACGTCGAGGAACACGTTAAGCAGGGCCAGGAAGTAGGAGTCGTAACGAACTTCTTCGGGGAGGTTGTCGAGAAGGTCAAGTCACCAATCGACGGGATCGTTCTCGGATACTGGTGCGCAGCCCCCCACGTCGGAAGCGGTCAGTGGAGAGTCTTCGAAATCGCTGAGCCGGTTCCAGAGTAGAACGAGAACCACCTCACACTTTCCTTCCCTTTTTTCTCCTTTCCATAATAGAAGGCAGAAAAATCCAAATCAGGTAACGTAGAAAGTCAAGTTCTCTCGAATAGGAGATTGAAGCCAGTTGACAGACGTGCTGATAAGACGGGGAACCGTTCTGACAATGAACCAAGATCGACAAATAGTCGAAGATGGAGCAGTTGCGATTGAGAAAGGTAAGATAGTCGATGTCGGACCTAGCAAGGACCTTGAAAGAAAGTACAAAACGAAGAAGATTATTGACGCAAGAAACAAGGTCATTATGCCAGGCCTCATTGACAGTCATGGTCACGCGGGACATGGACTGATAAAGACGATAGGAGAGAACAATCCCAACTGGAACCCGATAGTAAGTGACCGATACAACAAGCGCACAACAGAGGATTTCTGGTATGTGGAGTCACTGCTTTCTGCGATTGAGAAGGTGAAGTTCGGCACTACTTGCGCTGTTTCTTTCCTAGGCGGTGGTGCAGGCGCCTTCCGGAGCGACGATCCCGTATATGCCGAGAGACACCTCAAAGCTGTAAGGGAAGTCGGCATCAGAGGAATACTAGGCATCGGTCCGTCAGGGCGCAGTTTCCCTTTCCACCCTCAGGCCTTCTCACATTGGCATGGAAATAAGTCCACAGAAATAGAAGCAGACTTTGAAGATATGATGTCGGTGACTGAGAGGGTCATCAAGGAGTGGAACGGCAAGGATGACGGTAGACTGGGCGTAAAAGTTGCAGTGAATAGAATCGCTCCCGGAGAAGACCTTCCGGAGCAGGATCTGGAAATAGTGAGGAAGCAGGCAGCTCAGGTACGTGAACTCGCGTCAAGGTATGGAACAGGCATCATAGCCCACGCATCCGGAGGAGCAATCCGCCTTGCAAGAGAACTCAAAATGCTTGGCCCAGATGTATCACTATCGCACAGCACGAGACTCTCAGACGAAGAGATCAAGATATTGAGCGCGACGGGCACAACGGTCGTTCACTGCCCTAGAGCTCGATCACCCATCCGAGATCGATGTCCCGTTGTAGAGCTTCTCGAGGCGGGGGTCAGAGTTGTTCTTGGATCAGATGGAAGCGCACCTGACAGAACATTCAACCTCTTTGATGATATGCGTCTAGCAATGAGTCTGCAACGCGTTCACTTCAAGAGCAGCAACTACATGCCCCCAGGAAAGGTTCTGGAGATGGTGACCATAGACGCTGCAGCAGCGCTCCACCTTGACCACATGCTGGGCTCGATCGAGGTGGGAAAGAAGGCAGACATAATTCTACTGGACATGCTCAAGCCACACCTCGTGCCAACATTCATGATTCCTCAGAGAATCGTCTACGAGGCTTCGGGATTCGATGTGGACACAGTCTTGATCGACGGAAGAACCATCATGGAAAACAGAAAGATGACTAGGGTAGACGAACGCCAGATATTGAAGAAGGCGCAGAGAGAAGCCGAGAGGTTCATCGAAATGGCAGATCTTAAACACTTGATGGAAACACCGCCAAACTTCTGGGGTAGCGCCAAATACTAGAACATCAAGCAGCATAACGCAATGCAAAGGCAGCAGGCAGCGTTCCTAAGCTCTACAGCAAAAACGAGGGAAAAACAGGAAGAAATCGGAAGCCCTTCTCTCTGATCAGCCCTTGTTTCCGCCCGTCTATTTCGTCTTTGTGATGTAGGCGATCGTGTCTCCCGATGCGACGGCTTGATGTACTCTGTAAGTGTAGGAACGGATGAAACCATCAAAAGGCATCCGCACAGCCTCCAGCTCGTCGCCCCAAAGATTGAAAATCTTGGCGACGACCTCGTCTTTCAGAATCTTCTTTCCAGGTTCCTTCGTAATGTGAAGAACGCCTCCGCGATGTGCGGTTATTACTCCACCATTTTCCACCCATCCGTTTCCCCACACGTATTCTGAAGGCTGCCTCTCTATCTGTCCGTCAACCATCTTCAAAGCCTTGAGAACATTCAGAAGACCTCTGGTTCCTAGGTCGATTGAAACCTCGTTCAGCCTCCTTGCGTCAATCAACTCAACAGAGAATGATGCAATGCCACGTTCTAGTGCAAGTCCACCCATACCACGGGGACCTCCCATTCCGACAGTGCTGCCTGTTCGAGGAGGACTGTAGACGATCGTCAATCCGAAAGCCTGAGCGAGTTGCTTTGACTTCTCCCGAACCTTCTCGTCTCCCGCCCCCTGGTTCAACAGTAGAAACGCAGTGCATGGAGGGAAGTTCCCGTGCATATCGATCATCGCGTTGGATTTCATTACAGCGTTCCAGAGCACGTGGGCCATCCGTTCTGTTGTTGATCCCTCAGGATCTCCGGGAAATGCAGATCCCAAATTCATATCGTCATGCGGAGTGGTTCTTCTGCCGAACTGGTATGCCAACACGTTCGCCACCGGTACGCCGATAATTCCTCCCCGCAGTTCCGCTGGAGTGACTTTCTCCCTCAGAAGTCTCCTGATGACCTCCAGACCTACCATTTCGCCACCATGCGCGGCTGCCTGCACATATAGGATAGGCCCTTCGCCTTTGCCATTGATCACGATTGCGGGGATCTTCACCTGCGTACTATCTGGTAACTCCATCACGCCGAGACAACCTAGTCTGATCTCTCCAGCTCTTGCCTTGATGTCGCCCACTTCTATGTCTCTAATCATTTCGAATTACCTGGCTCGTGTGTACGTCCCTCTTTCACACTTAAGAATTGTGAGTTGCACGGAAGGTTTCTGTCTATGAATCAACTTCCCATTCGCCTAGTCGTTGATGCGTTTGATGCTATGCTTGTCTCAACGATTCTTCGGGAACGTTTGCAGCGCAGGGGTAGACGGCTATGTTGACCTTTGAACTGTGTCGATCAACGAGGTGCGCTAACGCTTCTGTCCAAGTCCTGGCGAGAATCGTTTCGGCACCAGGTATTCGCATCCGCTCAACATCTTTTCTGGCGAAGTGATGGCTGAGAACGAGAAGGCGCGCTGCTCTGGACTTGCCTACTGCAGGCTTTGGCTTCCACAGTCGTCCCCCGTGGTTTCTGCCCCACTGACCATATATGTAGTGATCGATAATTCCTTCGGGGCTGTAGGCAAGGAGAACCATATCTCCTCCTTCTCTGAGAGATCCCATGGTTCTGTGATAGGCTCCAAATGCTTCATCTTCATTCGGGTAGCTATTCGAAACAACAATGTCGCAATCCTTAGCCATCCTAGTGACGTAGTGTTCCTTCGCTAGTTCCACACCTTTCCGATGAGCCTGAACATAGTCGCCGCAGACCAAGTCGACCGTGTCTCTGCGACCGTTGATTATGACGTTGACGATGTAGTCGAGTCCAGCAAGTTTGGCGGATTCCTCCATGTCCAGGCGCCTGTCAGTCTCTACAACACAGAACCTGCCAGGGAGCCTGTGCATCGCCTCAACGGTATTTATGCCGGCTACGCCAGGGACTATTATCTTGGCTCCTCCTTCCCACCCGGCACCTTGATGTGCCATGATCGAGGACACTGAGATCTTGAGATCGCATTCCATGACTCCCCTGTTGATATCAACCGGCGTTCCCCTCGACGTCTTTCCCAAGCGAACAGTATTCTCATACGGATTATGGTTGTAGACATCGAGCCGTTCTAGGATCTCAGTACCAATCTTCTTTGCGATCTGCTCGATCGTCAAAGGCACGTGAGTTCCGACTGCCATTATTATCCTGATTTGACTGTCCGACAAACCTCCCTCGATGAGTTGGTTGAGGATGTGGGGAAGGATCTCTGATGCTTTCGTCGGCCGACACAAGTCGTCGACCATTATCACTGCGTCCCTTCTACCTCTCGCAAGTCTACTTAGTGGCTCAATGCTTATGGGCTCCTCAAGTTTTGACCTGATCTGCTCCGAAGCCAGAGGCGGAGCGTCGTGTCCCGCCATCTTCTGCACCTGAACGTTCCACGAGGATGGAAAGACTAGCTCTGTCGGCGAGTCCCCGTACCAAGCATGAGTGGTAACGACGACCTTCTTCATCCAAATCACCGCAAGTAGGAAGTTGCAGGTATATTTAAAACATGTCAGAAAGGAAAAACCGACATTCGGCCTAGTATTGTTTCCAACTCAAGTTCTGATGGAGCGGAGGCCGCTAGGCCTACCGATATGTACGTTGGCTCGGGCGAGCAATTTCTGTGTCAATCGAATGTCTCTAATATCCAGCAAACCGCTACGTCGCAGAATGTGAACGGATTTGCCAAGCAACACGGTGCTGCAGACAGTATGCAGTCGTCGAAGCATACGCAAGTTCAAGAAGACGCAAATCAGGAAACATGTAGTTAACCACATTCTTGTTGCCGCACAACGAGCCCCCAGCGGCTGCAACTTTCAGAACTACTCTTTCATCCACATCAGGAGCCTCAAGGTACGTAGGAAAATAATGGATGCCGTCAAGCCATTTCTTTGGTCAGCCGCAATCGAAAACGCGCCTATCTGGATAGTTGTCTGCGTCGACCTGTACAGACTTGGGAGGCTACTGAAATATCAACGGCTCAAATATCGATTCTATGCGGGCTACGTTTTTCGCAGCGTTGTTGACGCTGCGCTTGCCACTGAAAACTTGGTCATCGCTGCGGAGAGCTTCGGCCTAGGATCTTTGATAGTCGGGATGGTATTCGAGGCTATGGCGTCAGTCTCACAGATTCTGAGCCTCCCCCGAGGCGTGACGCCACTGATGATGGTGTGTCTCGGCCGAGCTGACGAGTGCCCTCCGCTAAGACCCAGATGGCCACTCAACAAGGTTCTGCACGTAGACAGATACAGGAAGATAACCAACAGAGACATTGGAAAGTACATCCAAATTTTCGAATCAACCATGTCCAAGGAGAGGCGCTTCGAGGGGCATTACAAGTACCATGATCACCTAGAGCGGTTGATGAACGCACCACTTCGGAATAAGGCCAATGAAGAAAAAGTAGTCACGCTTCTTCGGAGAAACGGGCTGTCTCTATAAGATCAGAACACGTCAAATCCTCAAGGCCAATCCCCTGATTGTTGGCGGATCAGAGGAACCTACTCAGCCCACAAGTCTGAAGTAGGTGGCCTTTTTCTCCTGTCGCAATGTATCTTGAAAGTTCCTGACCTATGCCTGGAGCCAGAATGACGCCGTTTCCGCTCGGTCCGTTCGCGAGGAGAAAGCCAGGAAAGCCTGACTCTCCAAGAATCGGAAGCTTGTCCTTAGTCACCGAGCGATATCCTACCCAGTCATTCACGACAGATGCCTCCGTCAATACAGGAAGACTCTCAGATAGCTGTTCGAAGAGAAACTCCAAGAAATATTTCTCAGTGCCGCCTTTCGGAGGCAACGCATCGGGATCCCAGACTCCAGCATGCATCGGGTTGTTCAGGTCCATAGCCATGTGGCTCCTGCAGACGAATACGTTGTCGCCTTCCGCCCTCGCATACCAAGCTGGATACTTCAAGATGGGAAAGCTGTAGCCAAGCGGTGACCTGGGCTTGAGTATGAAGACCTCAGCTTTTGTGTGCCAAAGAGGAAGCTGCAACCCTGCCATTTGACCGACCTGATTGCTCCACGGTCCCCCCGCGTTAACCACCAGATCAAAGTTGAAGACACCTCTCGTTGTCTCAACGCCAGACACATGCCCGCCACTCTTGAGAATTCTAGTCACTTTGGTGCCGGTAAGAATGCGCACACCGTTCTGCCGCGCCTTACTGGCGTATTCTACTGCGATCGCTGTCGAATCAGCGTAGCCATCATCAGCAGTGTATGCTCCCCCTAGAGCCTTCTTCGTGTCTAGGTCAGGAAGATACTGCCGAAGCCCTTCCGGGCCATCAATGTATTCAGCAGAGAAGCCCGCGCTCCGACTCATCTCCACATGTTTCCGGACTCTTTCAAGCCCTTCCTTCGAGGTGCAAACAACCAGCGTTCCAGATCTCCTGAAACCCACAGCTCCTGCTGGTTCCCTGTCCATCTGCCCGTATGTTCTCAGGCATAATACTCGCTGATCGAAGTATCTTTCAGGCAAGGAGTCGTCCAATAGGCATAGAGTTCCCGCTGATTTCGCCGTCGTACCGGAACCTATCTGATCCTTTTCGAAAACGGTTGCCTCCACTTCCAAAGAGGACAGATGATATGCTATGCTGCAACCGATCACTCCGCCACCGACTATTCCGACCCGTTTCTTCTCCAGTGTAGTCATCCTCCTTGATCAAGCAATGTGAATTCACTAGGAAGCAGCATGTGATAAAAAGGCTTCCAGCCCATTAGGAATAGACTCTCGAGAATTGGAAATGAACCCTAACAGGAGCAGAAACACGAAGAAGTTATACAGACATGCTAAAATAGGTAGGCAGCGACCACGAGGCGCCACGAAAAGGACGATTGAAACGTGACCCAAGAACCGTTGACAGAATCGATTGAGTCTCAGCTTCTGGAGGCAGCCCTTAGAGGCATGAGAAACGCAAGAATTCTTTGGGGATTCAGAGTCGGGGCGGCAGTTCTTGGCAATGATGACAAGATCTACGAAGGATGCAATGTCGAAAGTGAGGTTGCCGGGCTCGGTGTATGCGCCGAGAGAAACGCGATCGACCATGCAGTCATCCACGGAAACAGAAAGATCAAGGCTGTGGGCGTTGTTGCAGATCATCCCTCAATAGAGAACCTCACACCGTGCGGGGCCTGCCGCCAATACATAAAGGAATTCGCTGATGGAGATATCTGGATCGTTATGGCCATGGCGAAATCTGGCTCCGCTCAGAGAGGCACAAAGCTGAAGCGGAAGATCAGTGAGATGTTGCCCTATCCGTACAGAACAAATGCTTTCTCTGCTCAGAAGACCCTTCAAGATCTTGTTCAACAGTAGTCTTTCATAAGCCGTTCTGAACATGCGCTTGATTCTGACGCATCGTCCTACGTCGAGATCATGAAGAGTTAATACTACATCTTGGTTCAACGAAGCCTTGAGGATGTTAGGGTGCCCAGAGAGAAGATGAAGAGGATTCTTGTAACCGGTGCATTCGGACAAATAGGTTCTGAACTGACAATGGAACTTCGCAGAAGATATGGCAGAGACAATGTCATAGCTGCAGGTCACAAAACAAAACCAAGCCAAGAACTGCTCAATTCAGGCCCATTCGCATTCATTGACGTTACAAGCAAAGCGGACATTGAAAAGCTCGCGGGAAAATACGAAATCGACACAGTCTACCACATGGCTGCAATTCTGTCAGTGGCAGGTGAGAAGAATCCTCAGCTTACTTGGATCGTAAACATGAACGGTCTCTATAACATCCTCGAAGTCGCGAGGGAGCAAGAGATGGTGCGTGTTTTCTGGCCAAGTTCTGTTGCAGTCTTTGGTCCTGAGAATCGCGAGAATACGCCTCAGGAAGCGATTCTTCATCCTAGGACCATGTACGGAGTCACCAAGGTTGCTGGCGAACTACTGTGTGACTACTACTTGAGGCGATTCGACCTGGACGTGCGCGGTGTCCGTTATCCGGGCATCATCAGCAGTATGACTCCTCCGGGAGGTGGCACAACAGACTACGCTGTGGCGATCTTCTACGAAGCGATCAAGCATAGGAGATACACGTGCTTCGTTAGGGAGGATACTGTACTTCCGATGATGTACATGCCCGATTGTATCAAAGCGGCCATTGACCTCATGGAGGCCGACATTTCGCGGCTGAAGCATCATGCCAATTTTAACTTGTCGGGCATGAGTTTCTCAGCTGGCGAACTTGCCGCTGAGATCAGGAAACACATACCTGAGTTCAAATGCGAGTACAAGCCTGATTTCAGGCAGGAGATCGCCGATTCTTGGCCGAGATCTATTGACGACAGCGCAGCTCGCGAGGAATGGGGATGGAAGTCAAGCTACGATCTCGCCACAATGACTGAAGATATGTTAGAGAAATTGGGCAGACGATATGCGGAAGGCCGCCTCTAGCAGTTATTGAGACTTCCATAGTGGAACTGGCAGTGGAAAGTTAGCCTTGTTTGGCGTCTAAACGTCCCGAGCCGGGGGTGCATGCGCCCCTTCCCCGGGTCTACCGCAGGAAGCCCTAAAGGACCAACATAGTCATGGACTAATTTTCCACAGCCACTGGGACGCAAATAGCTTTATTCTCTGCACATGTTCCCATGTTCCCAAATAGAACTTAGGGATAGTTCAAATTGCGAGATCCTGTAGGCTTTGTGAAGGAGGAGTACGAGCTTCTAGTCAAGAGTCAGTTGGATTGGAAGCTTCGAATCTTGGCGAGCAGCAGTTCTCCGCGGTCAATAGTTGACGGTAAAGCAGTTCTCATGCTCTGCTCAAACAATTACTTGGGACTGGCTACCCATCCGAAGTTGAAAAAGGCGGCCATCGAGGCGATTAAGAAGTATGGTGTTGGCTCAGGATCGGTCAGGCCAATTGCTGGTAACATGGACTTACATATGAAGCTCGAAGAGAGACTAGCGAAGTACAAGCATACTGAAGCTTCATTGACGTATTCGGCTGGTTTCACAGCCAACCAAGGGTTGATTCCCCAGTTGGCCGATGAAGGGGACCTGATAATCAGCGACCAGTTGAACCATGGAAGCATCATTGACGGCGTTCGACTCTCCAGGGCTGACCGTGCCGTCTACAAGCATTGTGACGCAGATGACCTAGCCAGAATACTCGATGAATCTGAGAAGAAGAACTACCGCCGAATATTGATAATCACTGACGGCGTCTTCAGCATGGACGGCGATATTGCGCCGGTCGGCCAGATAGTGAAATCAGCTGAAGAGCATGGAGCTATGACATATGTGGATGACGCTCATGGGGATGGAGTCCTAGGTGAGAAGGGGCGAGGCATCACCTCTCACTTCAAAGTAGAAGGACATGTCCACGTGGAGATGGGAACTTTCTCCAAGGCGTTCGGAGTGGCTGGCGGCTACATCGCCGGCAGCAGGAACCTAATCAACTACGCCCTCAACAGGTCAAGAAGTTGGCTATTGAGCGCGTCCGCGCCTCCGCCAGTTGCTGCGGCCTGCATGGCTGCGATTGATGTCGTTGAGAACGAGCCACAACACTTGGAAAGCCTCTGGAGAAACACGAGGTATTTCAAGAAAGCGTTGAGAGACTTGGGCTTCGATATCGGCCAGAGTCAGACTCCGATCACTCCAGTAATCGTAGGGGAGAGTAGCACAGCAAGAAAGATGAGTGAAAGACTCTTCGAGGAAGGAGTGTTCGCTCTCCCCATAGTGTATCCAATGGTGGCTAGAGACAAGGCTCGCATAAGAACAATGATGAACGCTGCACTTGAGCAAGAAGATCTCGACTGTGCGCTCAACGCCTTCGAGAAAGTCGCAAGAGAGTTAAGTATAATCTAGTCCGCGTCGAGTTCAGCAAGGCCGCCTCTTGAAGAAGCACAACTGAACAAAAAGAGGGGTTAGAGGAAAAAAATGGGGAGCGAAGGTAAGCTCTTGCTTCTCACGATCTTTGCGGTCGTCTAGTAGTTCTCACAGAAAAGCTCATAGTACGCTCGGTCGTGAGCGCACACGGGACATTTCGCTGGCGCCTCTCTCGCTTCGAGAATGTTGCCGCAGTTGCGACACTTCCACTTGACGACGGACGGCTTCTTGAATACTTGGCCAGTTTCGATATTGCTGAGAAGTTTGAGGTATCTTTTCTCATGCTCTGCCTCGACAGATGCGACACGGCGGAAGGTATCCGCTACCTCTCTGAATCCTTCCTTCTCTGCAACTTCTGCGAAATCGGGATAGAGAGTTCCCCATTCCAGTTTTTCACCTGCAGCGGCAGCCTTCAGGTTCTGCGTCGTGGTTCCTATCACCCCGGCCGGGTACTTCGCAGTGATCTCGACATCTCCACCCTTCAGTAGCTTGAAGAATAGTTGTGCGTGCTCCTTCTCGTTGTCAGCAGTCTCGGTGAATATGGCTGAGATCTGCTCGAAGCCCTCACGTCTCGCAACACTGGCAAAGAAGGCGTACCTGGTCCTGGCTTGAGATTCTCCAGCGAACGCTGCTAGTAGGTTCTTCTCGGTCCGACTTCCTTTCAGTTCCATGGTCATTCTCTCCTGACAAGTGAGATCGAGCCTCACTGTTCAGACGGATAAGCGTTGCTGATCGTGCAAAGTTCGTTGAACGATCAAGAAAGATGGGACATCTCAAGATACAGCGTAGTAGACTCGAAAGAATGGGTGCTCCTCCCTTCTTCGAGCAAGAGCCCTAGCTAACCCGAGGCCGGCAACGAAGCCTCCAACATGAGCCCAATAAGCGACAGAGGGCTCAGCCGCCAACAGCCCTAGGATCACTTGGTAGAGAAACCAGAAGCCGATCAGAAGGTAAGCTGGCAACCTGATCAGACGCACAAAAAAGCCGAAGGTGACAGCCGTTCTGATCCTAACGTTTGGAAACAGGTAGATGTATGCCCCGAGCAATCCCGATATCGCCCCCGAGGCCCCGATAGAGGGAACCGTTGAACCCCAATCGGAAAGCAGATGAAGAAACGATCCTGCAAATCCACATATCAAATAGAAGACAATGTACGGAACGTGCCCGCAGAGATCCTCCACATTGTCCCCGAAAATGTGCAGGTACAGCATGTTCCCTGCAAGATGCAGCACTCCCCCGTGAAGAAACATAGATGTCAGAAGCATGTAGTAGGCTCGTTGGCGGACAACCATGTCTGGCACGAAACCGTAGACTCGAATCATACGTTCGAGATCTCTGGGGTCGATGAGGATCTCCCAGA
>CAZGZF010000010.1:0-27094 GCA_964529995.1 uncultured Candidatus Bathyarchaeia archaeon | reverse complement strand
TCTCTGGGCCATAGTCCTCACGTATCTTCTTCATCCTTCTCTCTATCAGGTCGAAAGCCTCATCCCAAGAGATCTCCTCCCACCTTCCCTCTCCACGTTCCCCAACACGTTTCATCGGGCGTCTGAGGCGATCTGGATGATACACGTACTGAGTCATTGCAAGGGCTCTCGAACAGAGGCGACCCTGACTCCACGGGTGCTCCGGATCACCTTCGACCTTAACCAGCCTGCCGTCCCTAACGTACGCGAGCACCCCGCAGCCGCCATGGCAGCCAGGCCCAGCGGACCAAGCCGTAGTCTTGAAAACTTGAACGTCCTTCTCACTCATCGCTGAACTCACTTTCTCGGACGTGATGAGAAAATTCTTCTCCTCGCATGATATCATCTGACTTGCTTATCTGATTTGGTATCCTCACTTCATACTTCTCGGCATCAGCAGCGACATTTGTGCTGGCATCTCCATACTATTATAAGGCGAACACACGTTTCCCTGTTTTTGGTTGGAACCTGCTTGAGAATTGCTGTAGCGAATTTCTCACACGAGACCTGTACATTCTGTCCAAACATCACGACACTTGAGGACTGGGAGAAGGGAGGCATACGCTATGGAAAAGATGCAATTGACACGGAAGGAGAGGGCGAATCGTACATTACCGGATATAAGGAAATCGCCCAAAGAGAAAAGGATGTTGAGCTTGTTGGAATCTTGAGGACTGAGTCGCCTGCAACCGTTGGAATGGGAAGCTGGTTAACGACGGAGGCTTTCGAGACAATCTCCAATCGCATCGTAGACAGATTGAAGGGCGCTGGAAAGCTTGACGGGGTGCTACTTGCACTACATGGCGCAATGGCTGTCACAGGGATACCTAGGCCTGAAGCCGAATTGTCTCGCAGAGTGAGAAAAGCGGTCGGCAGACTGCCAATAATGGTGACTCTTGACCTACACGAAAACGAGGACATTGAGCTTGCGAACGCGGTTGATGCAGTGTTCGTATTGAAAACCTATCCGCACCTCGATTCCCATGAGATTGGGATGACGGCTGCTCGTTGCATGATAGATACAATACGAGGCAAATTCAAGCCCACGATGGCGGTACGGAAGCCGGGCATCATCTGCGCAAGCGTCTACCAAGCATCGAGCTTCCATCCCATGAAGAAAGTCTACGATCGTTGTCGGGAATGGGAGAAGAAAGGAGTATACTGCGCGTCCGTTGGCCCGGGATTCGCCTATGCAGACGTACCAGACGTTGGGGTCTCTGTTTTCGTTGTCACCAACAACAACCATAAGTTGGCTGAGGAAGCTGCCCAAGACCTGTCTGATCTCGTTTGGAGCCTTCGCGATGACCTGACTCGACCATTGCCGAAAGCTAAGGAGGGCGTTGCCAACGTGATCAAAATGGTGAAGATGGGAACCAAACCAGTCGTAATCGCCTATCATGACGACAGGTTAGGAGATGGTACGCATATACTGAAGGAGCTAATCGAACAAGGAGCGAAGAACTTTTGCACCACAAGCATCGCGGACCCCAATGTGTTAGGCACGCTTGCCAAGAATCATAAGGTCGGAGATACGGTCACAGTGAAGATAGGTGGATGGGTGCACTCGATTTCTGGAAGGCCGGTTGAGGTGACAGGCAAGATCGAATACTTGGGCAGTGCTGACTGGGTGGAAACTGGACCGATGGATAGAGGGGCAAAGATGCATGACGATCTCGTTGCTTCCTTGAACCTCGGCAACAATAACCACGTCATAATATCCCAGAGATTGCGAGCGCCCATGAGTGCTGACCCAATCAAGGTTCTCGGAATCGATCTTGGCAGCCTCGATATTGTGGAGATCAAAAGCAGAATTCATCACAAGGCGTTCTGGGACACGTGGGGTAAGGTTGACTATCCAATCGACCCGCCTGGAACTACTCCCGCTGACCTGAGCACTCTCAAGTACGAGAACATTCCATGGGATATCTACCCCATTGGAGAGAAGTGGCGCAAGTAGATCTTTGAACAGTTCACGAGTATCCAAATGAGTGAGGACAAAGAGAGAAAGATACAGGATGCTATTGCGTAGTGGCACAGACGTTCGCTGTCAGAAGGTCGCAAAGCTATATCACTGCCTAGACGAACCGCTCATCTAAGCCAGAGGAGCATGAGCATTGCCGCAGAAATCCTATGCCTAGGGGCTTCTGTGTGGACTTGCTATCATCTAGAACCGAGATCCTGATGTCATATTGGCTGTGCGATTGCTTAGCTTCTCTCCTAGCCTAGGTCTTCGCTCTATTCCTCTGTACGTTCGCAGACGCCGTCGTCTGGGTAGCTCTTGCAGTAGAATGGTTTAGTATCATTTATCGTGCAACAGTAGATGTTCTCTCTTTCATCTCTTCCTAGAAACGGGCAGCTGCTCGAAATGAATAGAGATGATCGATCATTTGGGTCGGTAGAGTTCGTTGCAAGGTGTTTCAAGATGTCCATTCTTCCCTCGTTCCTCCATCGGGTCACGTCATCATGTGTAGCCTCAAATGATCCCCAGTGGATTATGCAGCAGTTTCCGCAGCGCCTACACGTGTGTTTGATCAAGTTCTTCACGCCGGGTACGCATGCGATCCTACGGGAAGTCTTGTTCTTCCAAGCAACGAAAAGGTCTTACCGCAACGCTATGTGCCCTTTATGGCTCATTCTCAATTGAAGAATCCCTGAGAAACTGACTGCTCGGCAGTTGCAGATCTTTACAATGTTGCCTTTCTCAATCTGACTCTCAAGGTTTCTACGCGAGTATCTTACAAATATCCTTCCTGACTCGTCATCGACCACAAGCATGTAACCGTTCATGTTCACTATCTTGCCTTCCAAGCACACGTTTCTCATCCCATTCTCGATGTCACTAATCCTCATTGCCATCATTCTGCTCCCAATGCCCAATGTCAAAAAAGGTGGTGTCGCCATCCCGCTTAGATGGCTTCAGGTTCAGCCTATTCAGCTATTTCAGCTACTGCAAAACGGTCACGAACTTGTGTAACTTGGATCTTTACATGGTCTCCAGGCTTCGTATTCGGCACGAAGACCACGAATCCCTCGACACGCGCTAGACCGTCACCACGCCGGCTTCGCTCTGTGATGTCAACTTCGTATTGCTTTCCTTCCTCGACCGGCGCGTCTCTCATTTGATATCCCATTTGATTTTCACCTCTCTCAATCTCGGCCAGTTACAACAAGAAGAAGATTCAGACGATCGTTTCTCGCCAGAAAACGATTCGCAGCTCTCGTTCTCGTGAACTACCTTGCGTCACGTGGGACTCCGTCCTATATAAAGATGCAAAACGCAGGAAGGAATTCCTTCGGAACGAATAAGAGCAAGACGAACCAATAAGACACGGTCTCATTGAAACCGTTACCGAGAGAGATATCACACTGTGGGCGTGGCAGACCTCACGGTCAACGGCAATCTACCGCCGAACTGGCTGATTGCTGGTATTTGGTCTGGATCTCGGAGAAATACGGACTTGAACCACGCAAATTCCTTACATCTTTTCTAGATGCGTGGATACATGAGAAATCATCTTGCGACACTGTATCGATCCAATGCCGCCAGAAAACAGAGAATGGTGGCGCATTCCTCGTGACGCAAGATCAAAAAGTAATCGCGCAACTGCGTCTGAGTAGGATGGCGCTGAAACGTCTTCCAGACATCGATCTTACAAGTTTTCCATGGAATGAATCCACTTTAGTTGAGAGAATCGGTAATCCAGAAGTCGCCAACATGAGAATCAAAGATGTGAATGTGAGAGTCAAGCGGATCAACTTGAAGGCAAGGGTTGTTGAGAAATCGCTCACGAGGAGAGTTTACTCAGGGTTCGGCATTCCTCACAGTCTGTCGACTGCAACAATTTCTGATAGCACGGGTTCTATCAAGTTGCCACTTTGGAACGCTCAAATAGATATGATCTCAGTTGGTGACAGAGTCCAGATAGAGAACGGACGAGTGGGAATGTTCAAAGGAGAGCTGCAAGTGAGCATTGGCAAGAAGAGCAAACTCAGTGTCATCGAGAACCGGTCAAGATAGTCACACACACCAGAATGTGGCGCAGGAAGCCTACGAAAAATCGAGCACCAGGATCTCCAAAAGTGCAGACTAGTGTAGTGTGGTCTCATCCTCGTCAAGGCACATATTCTTGCACCAGTGAGTTCCCGACGACGCGCATCAATATCATTCTAACCACTGCTACAGCAAAGTCTTTCTGTCTTTGACATGAGTATGTCCGCCTGTGGAGAACTAATCTGCGACTCTACTAGTCCTTGAGGGTTTTCTGGGCGCAGGCTGGTGGAGAGCAGGCCTGTGTCACACCCGGGGGGAGGGGGCGTATACACCCTCCGGCTCGGACTATGTGGACGCCGAACAGGGCTAACTTTCCACAGCCGAGTTTGTCCAATGTGGCTCCATTACAGCTCGTTAGCTATTGAGTTCGGCTTCGTCCATTTAGGCCGCGATATTCATTTTCCCTGGAATCTCGGTTGGCGTTTCTCTAGGAATGCCTTCAAGCCTTCCTTGTAGTCCTGGGTTGTGAAGCAGACTCTGAACGCCCTGACCTCCTCTGCCAAGCCCGCCTTCAGATCCATCTCTATCCCCCTGTTCACCGCCTGCTTCGCAAGCCTGAGCATTATCGGGCTCTTCGACGCCAACTTCCTCGCAAGCTCCAACACAGCATTCTGCAGCTCTCCCGGCGGAACCACCTTGCTCACCATCCCCAGTCTCTCCGCTTCTTTGGCTGCGATCCGGTCCCCGGTGAATATCATCTCCTTCGCCTTGTTCCTGCCGACCAGCCTTGGAAGCCTCTGCGTCCCTCCCCATCCAGGAATCAACCCCACATTGATCTCCGTCTGACCAAACTGCGCATTCTCCGAAGCCACAACCAGATCACAAGCCAACGCGATCTCGCAGCCCCCACCAAGCGCAAGCCCATTCACCGCCGCTATGACAGGCTTCTCATACCGCTCAAGTAACTCTGTGAACCCCTGCCCCATCCGCGCCAGCTTCGCCCCCCGCACCGAATCCGTCTGAGGCGTGAAGATCCCACCCTTCAGATCCGCCCCAGCACAGAAGGCCATATCACCCGCCCCAGTCAAGATCACTACTGCAACCGTCGGGTCCTTCCTGAACTCCTTGAGCGCCTGCTCCAACTCGTCCAATGTCCTGCGGCTGAGAGCGTTACGTTGGTCCGGGCGGTTCAGTGTGATCCTCCCAACGTTCTCTAGCTTCTCGACGATTATGTCCTGATAGCTCATCTTCTCATCTCACACTCCAGCTATTGGCGTAGAGGCGATTTAGACCTTCATCCCGTCCAAGGTTCTTGCCTACCGAACCCCTTCACAGCCCCCCAAAAAATGGGGGGGCGTGTTAACACACCTGTCCTTTCACACCGAATCTTCCGAAACAGCCCAGATTGGGCCAGGAACGGCTATTTCTCTCCAAACCTGGCCAGGAATCCTTCCAATGGCGATGAAGGTCGACTGGAGGAACGTATTAGCCGTGTCACCAGATACAGCGTTGACTGACGCACTACTCTTCGGAACATGATCTCCATAACCCGAGATTCGCTCATGTGAGATTGCCCTGCAGGTTTCTTCCTCAGTCTCTTGACATGTGCCCCAGTTGAGTTTCAGGATTTGTTTGGGGCGATCCTTAATTATGCTAAAGCCTTCAGAGCTGTACCGAGGTGTCAGAATCCTGTGAGAAAAGTGAGGGCCGAGGCATTGGATTGGCTGGAGGAGGCAAGAGCCGACCTTCGACACGCCTCCCGGGCCCATAGAATGGGAAGCAGTAACTGGGCCTGCTTCGCAGCAGAGCAAGCAGCTGATAAGGCCCTTAAGGCGTTCTTGATGGGGGCTCTTAAGAAGAGGCCAATCCATGTCCACGATTTGACAATTCTCCATCGACAAGCACAGGGAAGACTCAGACTTCCCGCCTCGATCGCGAACAGGCTTGCTGAGCTCTCTGCTTACTATACTACGGCCCGCTATCCGAACGCGGGACTGAATAGGCCCTCAGCGTCAATAACTTCGACACAGGCCGGGAATGCAATAGAGATTGCGGGAGGTATAATAGCCACTGTCGAAAGGCAGATTGCCAAGAAAAGCTGAGGAAACCATATCTCGATTGAGTGGAAGCCTGATCGACCGATATCCTGATGCCCAAGCCTATCTCTTCGGAAGTTACGCCAACGGCACGTGGCTAGAAGACAGCGACTTTGACATTGTAGTCGTGTCCAACGAGTTCGCAGACAAGGCATTCGTTGAGAGGGTCGTCGAAGTGAGACGGCTCGCGCCAGAGGAAGAGCCCTTCGAAATACTCGCCTATACCCCCAAGGAGTTTCGTGAAGCGTTGAAAAGGTCAATAGTCCTCCAGGATGCTCGAAGATACTGGCGCAGAATTCTCTGACTATCCGAATCGTCTAAGATGCTCTGCTCTAATGGTCACTGACGCCTGGTCTCTCCGCCGTTTCTCAGAAGCCTCTCGGATCTCGGCCTTTGAAGAGGCTATGACCTACGCGGGTCGTCCTTCTCACTGAGTTGCCTAC
Source organism: uncultured Candidatus Bathyarchaeia archaeon (assembly GCA_964529995.1). GTDB lineage: Archaea > Thermoproteota > Bathyarchaeia > 40CM-2-53-6 > JALHTG01 > JALHTG01. The sequence continues at coordinate 20,525 of CAZGZF010000010.1, read as the reverse complement.
TGCCCTTTCTGGCCGGCCACTATCACCCAAGCGGGGGACTCTAGCCCGTCCGAATTGATCTGCTGTTCATGAAACGTGCAGAAGGCCTCTTTGACCCCCCAACTCTTGAGGCTCACTCTGGCAGCATCGGCCGTGATTGTCAGTTTGCTCTTTGCATTTATGACGCGACACTTCCCAAACCCGACTCGTCTCAGTTCACTGGCGACGAGCCTTGGCGGGGGAGAGAACCATTCCTTCGGCGGAAACCTTGTCCACCTAGGATCCGAGTCCGCTTCTATGAACAACTTTTGCCGAGAGTTTCTTCCGAATGGAGAGAGAAACGCGTGAGCTGTAACCCCGGCTGTCTTCAGGACCCGATGGCATTCTGAAAGAAAGCTTCTCATCCCGGCCGAGTCGATCTCGCATAGAAACTCACATGAGATCACTCCGTCGTATCTCCGGCTTCGCTGTCCCCTCAGCCATTCAAGATAATCACTGACAACCAAGCGGACTCTTCCCTTCAATCTCTCCCGCGACAATGCCAACGTGAATCTCCTGTGATCCTTGGAGTAGGGACCGGCGAACCTGTCAACAGCTATGAACCGACTCTTCACAGCCAGTCTTGCCAAAGGAAATGTGAGCCGCCCCCTTCCGCATCCAACCTCCACGACTGTTCCAGTCCTAGGAATCAGGCCAGCAAAACCTCTGGCAAGTTTCTCATACTGCTCTCGCCAAGCGCCTTCAAGCTCCCTTGGATCAGACACGAGCCTCACACGTATCAACCCTCATCTCAAAGCATCAGCCGAGAAGTCATCAGGCCATCGTGAGTGATCTAGAATACGTATTGAACCGTGTACAAGAGCAGAAGAGCAGCGAGCGCTACCACTGAAACCCACGCCGCCTTGCTCCACCTGAACACCTTGAGCCCGTCGAAGTCGCCGAACGGTATCAAGTTGAACAGCGCCATGTAAGCGTTCACCCAGCACCCAAGCGCAAGAACTTGATGGAAGGCTCTGGTCGGCAGCGCGAACGATACAAGCATAGCGACGAAGGCCACACCCAAGTTTGTCAGAGGTCCAGCGAGAGAAACCAGGCCGATCACGTTCGGCGCAGCCATCCCCGCGATCAGGACCATGCCAGGAGCGATGAACTTGATCGGTGAGAAGACAGAGATCGTAGTTATGATCACACCTGTCATAGACAATCGGAATTCTGCCCAGAGGCCGTGTGCCTGAGCGGTGAACTTGTGCGCCAACTCATGCAATATAAAGCCAAGCGTGAAGAGGCTCACAGCCAACAGAGTAGGCAGGAGCCTTTGAATCCCGGCGATCCCAAGCGGCAGCGACAGTCCAACAGCCGAGACCAGGACCACACCTATTATCACATGCCTAACCTCAGTCGCGCTGAACCAGAACACCGGCCGCTTTGGTGAAATCGTCCAGCCGTACTGAACAGAATATGGAACGCTTGAGGCTGGACTCGCTGTTGGCTCGGGCTGTCGAGCAATCCTCAGCTTCCATGACTCAGTGCATTCGTGGCTTTCAGGGAGGCGGTGTTCAGGGCAGAAGTAGCCGCCGCAGAACGGACATCTGAACGGTAACGACTCCTCCCTGCCGCATTTCTGACAGTACAAGCAATCGCACCAGACGTTGCGTTACAAGCAATCTTCCCTCAGATATGTATTGCCCCAACCGTTAAACTGCTTCGGCAAAGCGAGTCATTAAGAGGAACATTCCAAGATACTTCTGATAGATCTAGCTGAGGTGTTGACGGTTGGCGATGAAACAAGTAGTCGAAACATGTGATCTTCTCGACAGCGCAAAGGTCAACGGGCATGAGGCAGCAAGACTCCTTAGAAGCAGAGGACTCGAACAAGTCGAGGTCACAGCCATCAAAGGTGACAAGGGAAGCACCGACTTCATCAAGGCAACAATCGCAGGCCTCAACGGAAAATCAAAGAGAGGCAACTCACCGACCCTCGGGATCGTTGGAAGACTGGGAGGGTTAGGCGCAAGGCCTCAACGCGTAGGACTAGTCTCCGACGCCGACGGAGCCATCTCCGCTCTGTCATGCGCACTCAAACTCGCGGACATGAGGCGAAACGGCGATGTCTTGCAGGGAGACGTCATAGTTGCGACTCACGTCTGCCCAAACGCGCCAGTGCAGCCTCATGAGCCTGTCCCGTTCATGGGCTCACCAGTCGACATGGCGGCCATGAACAAGTACGAGGTCGACCCGGCGATGGACGCGGTCCTCTCGGTTGATGCAACAAAGGGCAACAGGATCATCAAGTTCAAGGGGATCGCAATCACCCCGACCGTGAAGGAGGGCTACATCCTCAAAGTCAGCAACGATCTGCTGAACATCCTCGAATGGGTAACTGGAACCCTGCCGAGGGTCGTCCCGATAACGATCCAAGACATCACCCCATACGGCAATGGCCTCTACCACATGAACAGCATAATGCAGCCCTGGATAGCCACGACCGCTCCTCTCGTAGGCGTAGCAGTCACGACTGACGTGCCAGTGCCTGGATGCGCAACCGGTGCTAACCAACCTGGAGACATCGAGTTCGCAGTGAGGTTCTGCATAGAGGTGGCGAAGGCCTTCGGCGAAGGCAAATGCCACTTCTACGACGAAGAGGAATTCAGACTCATAACGAAGCTCTACGGATCGATGAGGCATCTTGGAACATTGGGAAAGATTTGAGCTGATCTAGATGGGTGCACGCGTTGGCATGATCACGATCGGGCAGTCGCCAAGAAGCGATGTGGTCCCTGAAATCCAAAAACTCCTTGGAGCCGAGATTGATGTCGTCGAGTGTGGCGCCCTAGACGGTGCCTCAACAGAAATGGTCAAGGAGCTAGCTCCTGCTGCCGGCGACTTTCCCCTAGTTACGAGAATGCGCAGCGGCGAAGAGGTCATAGTCGGGAAATCGAAGATCGTTCCGAAGGTTCAGCGCTGCGTCGACAGACTGCAGAACCAATGCGACATCCTAGTGGTCCTCTGCACTGGCCACTTTCCTCAACTCAGATCGAACAGGCTGATAGTGACGCCTGACGCTCTCCTCGACGGCATAGTCAACGGCATTCATGGAGCCCGAACGATCGGCGTCCTTGTTCCCTCAGGTGACCAGAAGAGCCACGCCCTTGAAAGATGGAAACGGCCAGGTGGCACTGTGGTCGTTGAAGGTGCTTCGCCATACTCTGAGCGGGATGAGGTGACGCCTTCGGCTAGGAAGCTTGCTGCCTCCAATCCAGATCTGATCGTCCTCGACTGCATGGGCTACACATCCAAAACAAAGGACATCGTCAGAAAGATCACTGGAAGACCGGCGATCCTCCCACGCTCAGTCGTAGCCCGCTCAATCAGAGAACTCACAGAATAGAAAGAACAAGCGCCCACTCTCGTGCGGGACCGGATGTAGCGGTATGATGTCTTCGATCACTCACATGGTCTGTGCGCGGTGCGGAACCGCCTACGGCGCAGATGAGAAGGTGACAATGTGCCGGAACGATGACGACGGGCGCCTAGAGATCTTCTACAACTACGAAGAAGCCAAAGAAACGTTGACCAAGGAGCTCCTCCAGTTGAGGCCTAGAGGAGTCTGGAGGTACTTCGAGCTGCTCCCACTGGAGAAACCCAAGGACATAGTGACCTTAGGCGAAGGTGGCACACCGTTGCTCGAATGCAAAAGGCTCGGGCGCGAACTTGGCCTCAAGAGACTCTTCGTGAAAGACGAGACAAGGAACCCGACTGCATCATTCAAAGACAGAGCAATGACCGTTGGCATTTCAAAGGCGGTTGAGTTCAGAGTCCAGACCGTCGTCACGGCATCGACGGGCAATGCTGCGGCTTCTCTATCCGCGCTGTCATCAAGGGCGGGCCTGACATGCTACGCCTTCGTCCACGAGAAGGCCCCAATGGGCAAGCTCGCCCAGTTAGCGTGTACAGGCGCCCGCGTGATCAGAGTCAAGGACCTCGAGACTGCTGAGGATCCTGTCGTCAAAATGCTGAAACTCGCCACGGCCAAGTACGGTTGGTATCCTTGCCCGAGCTTCGGCCCGTTCAACCCCTACCAGTTTGAAGGCGCAAAGTCAATCGCCTACGAGATCATAGAGCAGTTGGACTGGAGCAGCCCGGACTGGGTTGTAATCCCAATCGGAGGGGGAGGACTGCTAGGCGCAAACTGGAGAGGGTTCGTTGAGTTTGAGACTCTGGGCCTGGTGAATGGGAAGCCCAAGGTCGCAGGGATACAACCAGAGGGATGCGCGCCTGTTGTCCGAGCCTTCAGAGAAGGCCAGGACCCGCTCAGCGTAGAACCATGGGTGAACCCGAAGACCATAGCTGGCGGATTGAGGGATCCAATCCCATGGGATGGAGATGCCGCCCTCAAATCCATAAGGGACTCGGGAGGAACAGCGGAGACAATCTCAGACGAAGAGATCCTCGAAGCACAGAAACTCCTCGCTAGAACCGAAGGAATATTCGCTGAGCCGTCAGGCGCCGCCTCAGTCGCCGGCGCAATCAAACTCTCAAAGGTAGGCGTCATCAGGCCCGATGAACTCGTCGTCATCGAAGTCACAGGCTCTGGCCTTAAAGACCCAGCGACTGTAGCCCAAATGTTTCAAGAGCCGAAACTGATCAATCCTACGATCAAGGAATTCGAAGACCTCTTGGGCGAAGGGTCTGGTCAGTAGACCGTCGGGCCTTTTTCGATCCTGCACTGGTTTCGGCATGTTGACGAGGCGGTTAGTACAGTTCTCGTTCCTTGAGCTTCTGCGCAAGCTTTGCCGGAGCTTTGATTGGCTGGATCGTCTTGTCAGGTTGAACTTCGAACGATGTTCTAGGCTTTATCTCCAATGCGCATATGCTGTTCGGCAAGAGCCTGTCCTTCACGCATTGGGCATACTTGCATGTGCGGACCTCGCATGCGTCGTCGGCGAATTTGCACCATGCAGTCTGGCTCTTGTAGAAGAGGCTGTGTTGGCCGCATCTGAAGAATTCACACGAAGGAGTACAAGCTCTAGGCTTCTGGGACAATTCCAACACCCCGAAGTCTCAAAACTAATTTCTCATGGTCCAAGCCACAAATGGTTGTTCGTTCATCGTCTCTCTCGATCTCTACGTTGACTTGGCAATGAATACTCGGAACGTCGAGGTTTTAAAGTCTTTCGTCGAGCGCCGCTATATGAGGAATCACGGATTTCGAGAACTCATTGCAGGTTCCACTATTGGGTATGAATCATTCACCTTTTATATGATGATCAGGCCTAAAGCTCGCTGTGAAACATCTTGTCGAAGTTCATCAAGGAAGCTCAACCAAAAGTGGCGAAGCATCGCCACTGCTCGGTATGTCACACCCCAATTCTTGAGATGGAGAGAGAGTTCTGCAGTCAGAAGTGCGAGGAGCAATTCAGGAAGTCGGAGAGGAGCCGGAAGTACATGATGTTCATAATGATTCTACTATTCCCGGTGATCCTCCTAGTCATGACCCTCCTGAGACCGGGCTAGATCCAACCGACGCCAGAATTCAGCTTCGTGGACTAGGCAGGGATTCTGTGATCAGGCTACTCGGATAGTGAGATCTCGACTCTTTCTTTTCCCTTGCCAGGCTTCTTGCCTCTCTCAACGCGTATCCTGCCGATTTCACGGGAGTTTCTCACGTGGGTTCCTGCGCACGCCATGACGGGAAACGGATCCATCTTCCAGAATCGACTCTCACCATTATTCTCAGTCCAGGTGGTTATCGTCCTTCCTTCGGATATGATCCTGTTCGCTTCCTCTTCGACCTTCTTGAGCTTCTCTCTGTCAAGCTTCTCTGAGAACAGGTAGTCTGCTCTCTCCTTCTGATCGTCAAGCAGCCCTGACGAAGCAGGCTTGCAGCCCTCCCCGAAAACTTGGGGCATAACGTAATACACGATGTGAGCGGCGGAGTGGAGGCGCATGATTCGATACCTTCTAGTCCAGTCTATCCTTCCGTGAACCACATCTCCTGTCTTGATTGGAACATCTCCCTCAAAGACGTGAATAATGTCTGACGCGTCATCCTTATCCACGTCCACAACTCTGAGCCCTTCGATCTCACCAATGTCCGCCGCTTGACCACCGCCCCTCGGGTAGAAACACGTCTGATCCAGAACAATCTTGTTCGACTCAACCCTCAAGACGGCCGCATCAAATTCCTGCCTATACGGATCGTCCCAAAACAGCTTCTTCGTCGGAACCGCTCATCACCATCCGAATACGTTTTCAACTGATGCGCCTTCATTAATCTGCCGAAACCATGAACGGGATGTCAGCATGGAGCTTCCTGAACTAACAGTACTTAGGAGACAGATGACGAAAGAGATAGTTGGAAAGCGCATCAGGAAAGTCGAAGTAGTGAACCCCAAATGCCTGAACATGCCTCTCAACCGGTTTAGAAGAATCGTGATTGGAAGAAATGTCGAGTCTGTGGATGCCAGAGGCAAGTGGCTCTTCATCAAGCTCGACTCGGGCTATGTTCTTCTGTTCAACCCCGGTATGGGCGCTGACATCATAAGGTTCAAACCAGGAGACAGACTGCCAGAGAAATATCAGATAGGATTCACGCTGGACGACGGCGCAGGCTTCACCATTCGGGTGTGGTGGTTCTGCTATCTGCATCTCATGCAAGCGAAAAAGCTTGGTGAGCATAAGCTCACGGGGAAGCTAGGTCCCACGCCGTTAGACGAGAGGTTTACCTTGGAATATTTCAGAGAGTTGCTCAGAAGGGGCCGGGGCAGTATCAAGACATTTCTGCTTGACCAGAAGAACGTTGCCGGCATAGGCAATGTCTACATTCAAGACATGCTCTTCAAGGCTGAACTGCACCCGAAGAGGACCTTGCGGTCGCTTACTGACATAGAAATCGAAAAGCTCTACAGGTCTATGAGGTCTATCCTAGAGAGAAGCGTTGAACTTGGCGGCTTAACCTATGAGAGAGACTTCTACGGCCGCAGGGGCAGGTTCGGCGCGAGGCAGTTCAAAGTAGCCTACAAGCCAGGCAAGCCTTGCCCGGTATGCCGAACAACCATACGGAAAATCAAGACGGGTTCAACGAGTAGCTACATCTGCCCGACCTGCCAACCTCTGACTGCCTAGTGAAACCCGGTATCGCTCTCAAGAGATGACAGTGTAGTCCGGTCTTCTTCAGCAAGACGCCTTCCTGGCGTGGTTCACGTAGTCTACAATCGTCCAGTCTCGGTGGTCCTCAAAACTCACGCCCAGTCTATCATAGAGACCTCTAACGATCAGTTTTTCGATGACCTTCGCTCCGGAACCGAAGGTGCCCTCTAGAGTCTCATGGAAGACTTCAAGACGCTCAGGAATCTTCTCTCGCGTGAGCTGGCTATCTCTCTCCACATAATGGTAGACGACTTGTCTCACGCTTTCGCCTAGGAGTTGCAACCCATTATCTATGGCGCCAATGAGGTGCTCGTTGAACTTCTTCTTGTCCAATGTTCCCCCCTCACTAGACTATCGGCGTCAGCTTAGGCATCAGATATCCCTTCGAGGTGTCCGCCTCAACTGCTAGCAGAGATGTCCTAGGCTTGACGCCATGGAGCAACAGAGAGCCATGTTCCCTCTCAAGCTTCAAATGAACCTCCGCCATTGCGCCCAGCTTCCTCACGAGCATTTCGTTGCCAGGCTTCGCGATTAGGATGGCTATCGCGCCACGATTTCTGATCCTCGCTATGTCGGCGCTCAGAACGCGTTCACAAGCCTCAGGCCCGTATAGGCTTACCAGCGTGTCTAGTCCAGTCACGCACAGGACTGGGCAGCCAGTTTGGCGGATGAGCTCTTGTTCAACTCGAAGCCATTGTTCATAGTCCTTCTGCAGATCTTTTCCTTCGAAGACGACTACAGACGGCCTGGGCTTACCCACCACGATGGGCGCGGGCACGCATACCCTCGCTTGGCGGGTCATCTCCTCTTCAGTCGCTCCATATTCAGGAGCTCTGATTCTGAGGAACTCCGGATCTACGCCTATTGTCGGAACTAGAATGACGCCTCTTCCCTGAGCTAGAGAGTTCATTACGACTGGGCCTGCCAACATGTGATATTCGGTTGTGGAAATCTTCTCCGCAACCTCGAATAGCACGCCTGATCCCTTGGGATATCCTCCCCCGAGCACTTGGTCGAGTTCTCCTATTCCAGTTGAGAACTTGTCATGCGTGTCTTGAATTGGCTCAAAAGGTCTGGGCTTCTCGATCGGCTTGGGTTTCGCTGGGGGAAATGCTCTCAGACCGCCCTTGAGCGTGAAGACAAGTCTAGATTCCTCGAATGCTACGCCGCGCATCTTCACGATTTCCAGCTCTCTCAAGAAACGTTCTTCAAACCATTTTCTCCTCAGGACGATGATTCCGTCCGAGACGAACTCTTCCGGGCCGAGGCCTCCGATCGGCTCGGTTGTGGGCACCTCTTCGATGACGATCGTGGTGCAACCCATCCTGCGGGGAAGCCTCCCTAGAACGGTGCGGGCCATGGCTCTGACGTCGAGCGGCTCTTTGAAGCTCTCTGTCATAGCTGAGAAAGAATCTATTACGAGCCTCTTGGCTTGAAGGGATTCGACCTCGTCAAGGATCAACTCAACATTCGCTGACACTCCTTCGCCTTTCACTGACGACAAGTCTAGGATGCTGATCTTCCTCTGATCTTCCAGTCCCTTCAGGTCGCGGCCCAAATGCCTAGACATATTCCTAATGAACCGATCCCTATCTTCAGTGAATGAGACATAGATGCCCGGTTCCCCTACGTCCGCTCCTCTCACTATGAACTGGGCCGAGAGAACAGTTTTACCCGTGCCAGGGCTTCCTGCTACAAGGATGACGCTGCCCCTGGGAAAGCCTCCTTCAAGCAGAGGATCAAGCCCATCAACTCCAGTGGAAACCTTCTCGTCCACAGCTCTTTCCTCCGCTTGGACACGTGAGAATGACGACGACATTCAGCAACGACGAGAGAGTACGCCCTGCTACAACTTATCACAGATCTGAACGCTCAAGAATACATAAGGAGCTTGCACGGTCGCCTCGTTGCACACCTCCGCGCATTGTCACGTTCATGCAAAAGGCTTCAGAGGCATGGCCTTTAACGTGACCGAGACCCACAGATGAGGAACAACTTGAAGCAGGCCGAGGCCTGAAACATGGAAGTCTCAATCAGAAGACTGCGTCTCAATGAAGTAGAGAAGCTGGAGGAACTCTACCAGGAATACATGAGAATAGACGAATCAAGACACGCGACGATACGTGAAAGTCTCGGGGATGAAGACTCAGAGATCATGGTTGCAGAAGCTGATGGAAAGCTGGTCGGCGTGTCTCATCAGGTCTTCTACGAAGATCCATTGCATGCGGGAAAATGCTCGAACATTCTCTTTCTATATGTCACAGAGTCTTTCAGACGCCAAGGAATAGGTAGGTCTCTACTGGCGAGGGCCGTTAAGAGCGCCCGTGAGAGAGGAGTCTTAGAGGTTCACGTCTCCACCAGAGCAGACAACAAGACCGCAATAAAGATGTACGAGGAATTCGGTTTCGAGTGTGCCGGGCCACTATTCGAATGCACTCCGAGTGGACTGGAAGACACAATCCACGGGGAGGCGGGAGCCTAGAATCCTGCCGAGGCCCCGTCCCTTCGCGGGTCAGCAGCTCCACAGAGCCCCGCTCCAAATGGCGCCCGACTGACTGCGTGAACGCCACCGAAATAGATGTCGAAGTCGCCTCTTAGGTTGACCTTGCGACCTGTCGCGCTCAGGGCCATTTCAGCCTCTCTTGGGATTCGCCCCTCAACATGGACCGTCCCTCCCTCGTAGTGGATCCTGGGAGCAGAGAGTGCCTGAGAGACATCGAGCCCATGGTCAAGAAAGTTGGATACTGCTTGAACCGTGGCGCTGATGATTCTCGTCCCGCCCGCTGAGCCCAGCCCTAGAACAAGGCCCTTCCTGTCGGACACAATCGTGGGAGTCTGATTGCTCAGGGGCTGTTTGCCGCCTCTCACACTGTTCGCACGGCGAGGCCTAGGGTCGAAGTCATGCATCTCGTCGTTGAGCAATATTCCTGTATTAGGCACTGTGACGCCTGATCCGAAGTAGCACTCGATCGTCTCAGTCATAGCAACAACGTTCCCCTCAGCGTCCACCGCAGTCAAGTGAGTCGTGCTATCTCCGTGGATAGGGTCGGTGGAAAGCCCTTCCATCACCCCGGAGCAGATCTTCTCCGATAGAAGTCTAGTATGCTTCATGGAGAGGAGCCTTCTCAGAGGAACCTTGGTGAAGCGAGGATCGCCGAGGTACCTCACCTTGTCCTCGTACGCGAGCCTCATCGCCTCAGAAAGGAGTTTCAGGCTCTCAGCCGTGTTGTGTCCCATCTCTGAGACATCGAACATCTCAAGGATGTGCAAGACCTCTAGGAGGGCGAGTCCACCGAAAGGAGGCGGAGCCGTTGCTACATCAAAGCCTCGATACTTGGAGTAGAGAGGCGCTATCACTCTTGGCTCGTAGGCGCTCAGGTCCCTCTTGGTGAGGATGCCGCCATTCCTCTGCACATCTTCAACTATGGCGTCGCCAATCTCTCCCTTGTAGAAGACATCGATTCCGTCGTCCGAGATGTGCTTCAGAGTTTCAGCGAGATCTTTGAGGACTATCCGTTCTCCAATCACGTAGGGCGCTGAGTCCCGAAGGAAGATCTCAGCACTCGAAGCGAAACGCTTCAGCTTCTCGTTGGCTCTAGTCATGACATCGTTAAGGGCTCTACTCACCCCGAAGCCGCCCTCCGCGTAACGTATCGCTGGCAGCATTAGCTCCTTCAGGCTCATCGTTCCAAACCTAGACTGGAGAAGAGACTCTCCAGCAAGCGCGCCCGGTACAGCAACAGCCCTACATCCAATACTATTCGACTTGTCAGGAACGGTTCCATCAGGCAGCGCTCCATACATATTGGAAGTCGCCCTCATAGGCGCAACCTCACGGTAATTCACAAAGAATGACTTCCGCTGCTTCTGTGACCATAGCAGTGCCGATCCTCCGCCACCGATCCCAGAGAAGGCCGGCAATAGAACCTGGAGAGTGAATGCCGTCGCAAGAGCTGCGTCGACAGCGTTGCCTCCACGCCTGAGACAGTTCACGCCAACCTCAACGGCCAAAGGATGAGCAGCCGATACGCAACCGTTGGGATAAGACTTCAACATCCCGCTCAGTGCGACTCACACTCCTGACGCCGCCATGTGGATTAGCGATGTGCGAAGTTGTACATACAAGTTTCCTTGTCGAGAAAGTGAGATACACGAACGATGCGCTAAGTCATCTTCCAACGCCAGAAGATAGAAGGCTCACGCTGAAACCGAACAGAGCCCTTCCTAGCATGCCTTATAACAGAATCTCGTCGAGAAGAATCGTCTGAGTCAAGTGCCTGGCGGGTGTCTCCTTCGGAGACTGTGCGAGAGAGTTCCGGGAAGGGATCGGAGAAGCAACGGACGGTTGCGGTGGGCCTCGTTCTCGTAGCCCTCGGCGCTGCAGTGGAGCTTGTGGATGAGGTCCTTCTTCAGGGCGCCTTTCAACCTCGAGTCGATCCTTTCCCGCTGAGTATCTCAAACTGGGATGCGCAAGTGTTCTTGGCAATCAATGGAGGCCTCGCGAACTTGTACTTGGGCTGGTTCTTCAACATCGTGACCAGACTTGGTTCAACCCTTTTCATGTTTGTACTCTCCGTTCTACTGTACATGGGTGGGCGGAGGAGAGAAGGCATGTTGATGTTGGCGTCGATAGTGTTTGGGACGCTGATCGTGCTACCGCTGAAGCTGGCTGTTCCGAGGCCGAGACCCTATGTGAGTATTCCATCGGCAATCGTGTTTGGCAGGGAGGCGGGATCTAGCTTCCCCAGTGGGCACACTGTGAGGATATTCGCATTCGCCCTCGTCGCCTCGAAGCTTCGGCCTAGGTTGAGCCTGCCTTTCTATTCGCTCGCATGTTTGGTCGCGTTCAGCAGGATCTACACTGGTCAACATTATCCGTTGGACATTCTTGCTGGAATCGTGATAGGCCTGCTTGCGGGATACTTGACAGTCCGGTACGAGGATGGAATATTGAAAGCAGCCTCGGAGCTCAGGTTGCCCGTTCACAGTCGAGCTCCAGAGCCATTGTCAGCTCGGCCCAACGAAAGCTCCATTGCATAGTTAATGTGAGTCGCAACACCTGCTATAGGCAGCGTCCCGGAGTCCAGATATTGAGAAGAGAGTATCCGTCCCAACCTCTGCCCGGCGTCGGAGCCGTCATAGTGAGAGGCTCGCAGGTTCTTTTAGTGAAGAGAGAAGAGGAACCGTCGAAAGGGCTTTGGTCAATCCCTGGAGGTCTCGTGGAGCTCGGTGAAACCGTGGAAGACGCCTGCAAAAGAGAAGTGAAAGAAGAGACAGGGATCGACATTCAGATAAAGAAGCTTCTGGATGTGGCCAGCACCATCATCCGGGACGATCAGGGAAGAATCCGCTTCCACTATCTCCTAACGTTCTTCCTTGCACGCCCCCTCACAACCGCGGCTGCGCCACACTCCGATGTCTCCGAAGTCAGATGGGTACGCTTCGACGAGCTCCAATCCTATCAGATGGCGAAAGCTGCAAGAGATCTCCTGCTCAGGGTCGGAGCTGCGAAGCAGTGGTGGAGCAGGCGATCCTTTTTCGGTAGGATTGCGAATTTCCCAGCTTCAGTTCTGCGCTATTGTTTTCTCGATTTCGCTGAGTGTTGGCTTGATGGTCGGGGGCTCCGGGAACGCCTTCAGATAGATCTCCGTGGTCTTCAGGCCGCTTCCTGTCAGAACACATACAACTCTCTCGTCGCGGCCGATCTTCCCCAACCCGAGAAGTCTGATCAGCCCTGCTATTGCAGCTGCAGATGACGGCTCGACAAAGATGCCCTCAGACTTCGCAAGCATCTTGGCTGCATTCATGATCTCTTCATCAGAGACCGTTTCGGCAAGGCCCTTCGACTCTTTCAACGCTTCGAGGACATGCTTCCCCTTCATCGGTTGCGAAATCATCAGACCCTCAGCTATCGTTTCTGGTTTGGCTACGGGAGTGATCTCTCTGCCATGTTTGAAGGCTGCGGCGATCGGCGAGCAGCCCTCAGGCTGAACGCAGACCATCGACGGAACTTTCTCAACAAGGCCCAGATCTCTCGCCTCTTTCAATCCTCTCCAGCAGCCTATCAGACCGCTGCCTGTTCCTACGGGAAACACTGCGCGGTCCGGTGGTTCCCACAGGCTCTGTTCGCAGATCTCGTAGCCTATCGTCTTGGAGCCTTCAGAGGCGAAGGGGTTCACCTGAAACCCACAGTAGTACCATCCATGCTCTGCGATAGCCATCTTCGCGGCTTCAGACGTATCCTTCCGCGTGCCCTCAACCTTGATCACGAAGGCACCGTTGGCCGTCGCCTGGATGAGCTTTCCAACGCTGGCATATGCAGGCGCGAAGACGTAGCAAGGTATTCCTGCCTTGGCGGAGTAAGCGGCAAGGGACGCGGCTGCGTTTCCTGAGGAGTCTATCGCGACTGTGGTCGCCTTGACTTCTCTGGCTTTGCTCAGTAGGAGCGAGGATCCCCTATCCTTGAACGATCCTGTAGGACAGGTGTAATCAAGCTTGAGAAGCAGGTCCTTCATTCCCAGTTCCTGTCCAAGCCTCTCCGCCGGGACCAGAGGCGTGAATCCTTCGCCCAAGGAGACGACGCTGTCAGAAGCCACGGGAAGTACCTCTCGGTATCTCCAGATGTTGAACACTGTTCGGATCTGGAACAGCTTGCGACTCACTATCTCGCGGGTTCTCAGGTGATCGTACCCAATCTGAAGGAGTCCAGAACAGTCTGGGCACATGTACAGTCTGCTGTCGATGGGAAGTTCCTTCCCGCATTTCTCGCAGAACAGCCATACATCCTTCCGTGATGACATTCGTTGGCCTATCTCCTGCAAGTTTAGAAGAGGGCAAGTTTTATCACCTTTTCCATGAAGCCTTGAGTTAGCTGCAAGACGCAAATCATGGCGGGAAACGCATAGTAGATGATCACGCCTATCTGGAAGATACTGGTGCTCATGTCTGTGCTAGGACTGACGCTGTCCTATCAGGCAACAGTGAAGCTGGATCAGACAACATACATGGTGAGCTACACACTCAGGAACGGTCATCTCACAACGGTCCGCATCTCCTCAGGCTACATGGAGATAATTGACCCCAACGGGCTTCGCATCGGAAACGCGAATATCGTGGAGCCCGTTGACATAGCCCCCGGAGGACAAGCGACATTGAAGATACACGTCGTCCTAACAGAGCCTCTCAGCGTCTTGACCAAGCGGTACCCGGCCGAGGAACGAGTAACATTCCGAGGCCACATCATGTATGATACGGGCTGGCTGAGTTGGCTAGTGGGATCTGGAAAACTCGAATTCGATGAAAAGGTGCCGATAGGCATGATACTCGAATATCTCGGACTTTACGGTGTAGAGTAGGACGCCAGACGGAAGAAACCTCGCCTTGACAGTAAGCCGCCGGATGATCCTCCTCACACGTGGCTGCTAGCGGTTCATGCCGCCCTATTAGTCCACATAGAATCTTGAGCTCTACGTCGCCAAGCTCATCCCTCTGGCTTTACTCCAAAGTTCGTCCCTGAAGTCTGGATGAGCGATTTCGATCAGTGCCTTCGCTCTTTCACCAGTTGTTTTGTCTCTCAGCGAAGCTATCCCGTATTCTGTCACAACGAAGTCAGCGAAGGACCTTGCCACTGTTGCGATCATAGGCGCCCTATCGTTTCCGCTCAGGGCGGGGTGAAGAACAATTCTTGAAGCCTCCCCATCCTCGGCAGTCGAGGGGAGAACGATGATAGATTTCCCGTTTGGGCAAAGATAGGCCCCGATAACGAAGTCAGGCTGCCCTCCAGCACCAGAGTACTGGTCGAAGCCAAGCATGTCAGAGTATATGCTCCCATACAGGTCGACCTGCAACGCTGCGTTTATCGAGGTCATCTTGTGATTCCTTGCTATGATTCTGCTGTCATTCGAGTAGTCCACTGGCTTCATCTCGATCATCTTGTTTCTGTCCAACCATTCGTAGAGCCTCCTTGTTCCCGCGTTGAACGTGCAGACGATTCGCCCCTTGTGTATGCTCTTCTTCTTGCAGGTCATTGCGCCCTCCTCCACAAGCCTCATCACGCCTTCCGGAACCATCTCCGTATGCATCCCCAGATCCTTCTTGTCTTCAAGGAAGGGAGTCATCGCTTCGGCGATTCCGCCGTAACCTATCTGGATTGTGGCTTCGTCTTCTACAAGCGTCGCCACGTTTTCGCCAATGGTCCTCTCAACTTTCGTGATCTTCGCTGGCGGTATCTCGTAGATAGGTTCAGACTCTTCAACCAGCCAATCCAGCCGTGAGACATGGACCATGGAATCGCCGCACGTTCTTGGCATGTTCTCGTTCACTTCAGCTATCACGATACGAGCAGTCTCCAGCGCTGCCCAAGCCCAGTCCACAGATACGCCAAAGCTGCAGTAGCCATTCCTATCGGGCGGAGAAACCGTCGTGATGAATACGTCAGGTCTGTAGGGACCTTCCCTGAAGAGCCAGGGGATCCTACTCAACGTGACCGGGTAGAAGTCCGCTCTCCGCTCTTTCATGAGTTGGACTACTTGCGGTATGCCTCCGGCAAATGTGGTGGCGCATCTAACATGTCTCTCCATTCCAGGCTCCAGGTACTTGTCTATGAACTTCCCGAAAGGTCTCGCATGGAACAGCCTGACCTTCTCCAGCTCCTGAGCTCTATCGAACAACAGGTTGGGTAACAGATGGGGCTCTGCACAGAGGTTTGCCAACACAACTTTGGCCCCTGACTCGACGGTCTTGATTGCCTTCTCAGGAGCTACGAGCTTCTCATCGTACTTCTTTTTCCATGAGGTCGAAGCCATCAAAGCTGAACCGATCCTTGAAGTACGAGATGAGGCCGTATAAAAGAAGGGAGCGCTGAGGAACCTTGAGACCGCGACAGGTCGCGATCCTATCGCTGCTCGCCGTCTCATTTCTCAGCATGATCGCAATCCACCCGACATCTGCCAGCTCGAGCTTTGAAGGTCAGGTCGCGAAAGCCGTCGACTATCTAGTCAAACGCTTCAATCCCAACCTTGGCCTCATCTATGAGAGCGACGATCCCGGCAAACACTGGTTGGCAAACGAGTTCAACGATTTCAAGTGGCGATACAACCAGACATATTGGCTCTACTCAGACAACCTGTTCGCTGGCTATGCACTGGAACCGTTCAGGCGGGACATTGCGGATCGAATCAAACAGTCGCTGCAAGGTCATCGAATGCCTCCGTCCCGGCTCTTCGAGGCTGTGATTGGTGAACAGATACCGACGATAAGAAACGCAGCTGATTACATTGTTGAGAGTTCTTCGGGCCACGTCGTAGTGGCGCGAAGGCACGATTCTCTAATGGTTTCCTACGGCGTTTACGCAGACTTGATCTGCTATCGAAGCCTTCAGCTATTTCTTCAGGGAAGGATCCGGGAGGCACACCGTTCACTTCGTCAAGCGATTTCTCTGTGGAACGGGAAAGGGTTAGATGACTGGTCCTACAGGGCGGTTGATGGCTTCTACAGCAATCAGAAGCTGGCCTTACTGCTCTACACCTCGAAGGTTCTCGGATTGAGATATGTGGTTTACGAGGAGATGGAACGTCATCTTTGGAGCATGCAGAAAGGAGACGGAGGACTAGCCTCCCTTTCGGATGGTGAAGGGAAGCCTATGGGCAGCTCCAACACGGAGACGACGGCCCTGGCCCTGCTAATCTACAATGACAGTCTCATCCGATCGATTCAACCCAAAGGTCGACTTTCAGAAGTATCTTGGATCGGCTTCTATGTCGTTTCAATCCTTTTCACATTTGTAGCTGCAAGTGCGCTTTGGGAAGTGTGCCACTGCAAGATTGCGATGTTACGCCGCTTCTTCAGTTAGCATCCGAATTCTCTGTAGACTTCTCTCTGGATTAGGTATCGCATGATCTCCGAGGTTCCGGCGCCTATCGTCATCAGCCTCGTATCCCTGAGGTACCTCTCCACGCGATACTCCTTCGTGTAGCCTATCCCTCCAAGAGTCTGAAGCGCCTCATTCGAGATCTCCACCGCCGTCTCCGTTGAGTAGAGCTTCGCCATTGCAGCCTGCTTCGTAGCCCTCATCCCCCTATCGATCATTCTTGCAGCCTGAAGGACCAATAGCCTAGAAGCCTCAAGCTTCAGCGCCATGTCGGCTATCTTGAAGCTGACCCCTTCGAACTTACGGATCGGCTGGTCGAACTGGACTCTCTCTGTGGAATATTTCACGGCTGTCTCGTAGGCGGATCTGGCGGTTCCTATCATCCCTGCGGCGACCACTACTCTCTCGCTGTCCAGCTCATCCATCAGAACCCTGAAGCCCTCATTCTCCTTTCCAAGAAGATTCTCTGCTGGCACCTTCATTTCCCTGAAGCTCAGATGAGCAACTCTGGCTCCCCTCATCCCAAGTAGGTCGTGGTCCTTGAGGACTTCAAAGCCAGGCGTGGAAGTTTCCGCTATGAAGGCGCTCATTCCCTTATGTGGGTGCACGGAAGCGTCGGTGATCGCGAACACGACCAGGAAATCTGCCACGCTCCCATTCGTTATGAAGCGTTTCTCACCATTGAGCAGATAGCCCTCACCCTTTCGAGTTGCCGTTGTCTTCATGCCCGCTGTGTCTGAGCCCACTGTCGGCTCGGTTATGCAGAGCGCACCGATCTTCTCTCCCTTCACGATCGGCGCAAGATACTTCTGCTTCTGGTCGCCGGTTCCGAACCGGTTTATCGGCATAGCGTAGAGGCTTGCAGATGCGAGTCGGCTCATCTCCGCCGCCGCGCTCACTGCCGAGAGTTCTTCGGCAACTATTATTTCGAATGAGACGCCCTTCCCGGACCCGCCGTACTCGGGCGGGTGCAGGAGGCCCAGGTAGCCTCGCCGCCCCATCTCTGCAATCAGCTCCTTGGGATGGAGTAGGTCCGCCTCGATTTTGTCGCCGATTGGGGCCACGTGCTCTTTTGTGAATGTCTTCACTTGTTCTCTGAACAGTCTCTCTTCCTCTGTGAAGAAGATCTCGCTCAATCTCTATCCTTCCAGAACGATCTACAGCCTGCACTGATCTGAGCGGCGGATCGTTGATAAGAGTTGTTCAGTGCTGAGGCTAGTCGAATCGCGCAGTCCTGTCGCGGAACATCGGCCTGTACGCGGGCCCGTAGATGATGAGCCCCTCCTTCCCTTCGTAGTCCAGCCTCTTTATCGCAGCTTCAAGCCGCATGCCGAGTCGCAGGTCACTCATCGCGCAGTCCACGAGGACAACTTGACCTTCCTTGATTATGTCGAAGTTCGTGATCCATCTCTCCCTGAGCGAGAGTTGCCTGAATGATTTCAATCTGGCGTGCCTTGGCATCTCCCTGGTCTCAGGGTTCCCCTTGCAGTCGTAGGAGAGGCACCTAGTTCGAACGGGATAATAGACTCTCTTGCATCCGTCACAGAGAAGGACCTTCAACGTCCCCGATCCGAGCGGCTCTATCTCGCCCACCAGCCTGTAAGATTCAATGTACTTCCTCATTCTTCTCAGCCTTTCAAGCAGGTGGTCCTGATATGTCTGGAGCCGCATCTCCGTCCTCCTGTTCACGTAATCCTCGACGGTTGGAACCGCGCCTGCCTTCTTCTCGATCGCTTCTTGGACCTTCAGCCATGTCGCGTTCGCGTATGCGCCTGAGCCGTATGAGACCGCGAGAATATTGTCGCCCGGTTTGGATTTATCCAATATCGATGCGGTCGCTATCGGAGTTGAGGCGGCATAGGTGTTCCCCGTATCCAAGACGCGCAGCCAAGGCTTCACCTTCCGCTCAATATCCTCCTCCGTCAGCCTCAGCCTCTCCATGATGTCGCCGCTCAGGGGGTTCGAGGAGGGCTGAAGCAGGCTCTTGCAGGCCTTCAAGGGCATGTAGCCTGACGGCTGATGGAAAGTGAGATGGTCAAAGTCTCTGATGCGGAGGTCCTTGTGTCTCCTCAGCAGGTGAGCCATCGCCCCTGTCACGTGATCAATGTATGCCTCAACGGTGGTTCTGCCGAGGTGAGATGGGACAGGAACCTCCTCCCTCCTCCAGAAGTCCATCGTCAAGCTTGAGTATGGGGCTATGTCCTCGATCGTTGCGACGGGATCCCCTTCCTTTCCAAGGACAAACGCGCCCGCCCCTGCACCCGAAGCGTACTCTAACGGATCTCCTCTAGGCGCCTGAGCGATATCGGATCCGATAGCTAGCCCGTACTCGATCTTTCCTGCCCTTATGTCGGATTCAACAAAGCTGACCGCCTGCATGCCCGCGTTGCATGCACCCTCAACGTCAGCAGTGAAAACATCTTCTCCCACGCCCACGAATGAGGCTACGTGCCTCGCCACTTGGCCGACTGCGTAAGGCTTCGACTCGGACCCAGCGACGACCGTCCCTATCTTGGCGGGGTCGATCCCAGACATCTTGACGGCGTTCTCAGCCGCCTCCGTCGCCATGGTGATCGTGTCCTCGAAGTGGCTGGCGATCGACTTGTACCGGAGAAGCAGGCCGTTCCTGACCTTGTCCAAAAATTCTACTAGGTCCTTTCTCCTTCTCTCCCTGGCCCTCACTATGGCTTCCGTCTGTATCCTCTGCCAAGGGATGTAGACGCCGTACCCTAGTATCCCAACTTTGGCGTTCGCCACGCATTCTCCACCCAGACGAGCATACAGACTTGCTGTGCCAGAAACGGTTCCTTTTCCGTCCCGTACACGCTCATCGCTTAAAAGCATTTTCACCTTCGTCGATTTACTCGTTGACATCTGGCTGTCATGCTGATAAAGACCAGCGGCATCTCTTCGATGTGCCAAGGATCGGAAGACGCTGGCAAACTCGTTCAGTAGCTCCTCAAGCTATCGGGACGAAACACTCGACGAAGTCTTCACTTCTCCCTTTTCTTGCTTGAATGGAACTGAAGATAGTGGAGCCAGCTTCGGTCCATTGCGTATGAGGTCGGCTTTCGAGTCTGGTTCTACGCTCTGAACCAGCTGAAGGCTAGGTAGTCGATCTTCTCGCCTTTCGCGTCAGGGACGGCGATTGTGAACATTTTTCTAACGGTGGTGGCGAGCCTGCCTGCTCTAACAATCTCAAAGGTACCCATGGTTTCTTGCCTCTGTTTCACAGAGACTAGGAAAGGAGCGTGGTCAATTCCTGGGCCGCGCTCGTAGGCTGCGAAGTCTGCGCCGAACTTTATTCCAGGCGTGACGACTAGGCCTTTGTCGCGCAGGTGCTTGTAAACGGTGTAGGCGACAGTGAAGCCCTTGTAGACTCTGCCTGCCAACTTCTTCAGTTGCGCCTTCGTGACTTTCTTCCGCGTCTTTGAGTCAATGACGCATATTTTTCCATGCTCTAAGAGGTATAGGCCTTCCATGAGGTCGAGCATCAGTGGGGCGTCGAACTCTTGGTCTGGTTTCGGCT
>CAZGZF010000009.1:9129-28010 GCA_964529995.1 uncultured Candidatus Bathyarchaeia archaeon | reverse complement strand
ATCCATTCTTGGAAACGATCGTGTTCTTTCTGGTCGCCTACGTAGCCTCCCAAGCAGCCATGAACTACAGCGTCAAGAAAGAGCGAAACTCACTCCTTGTCTTCGTTGGATTTCTGCTTCTAGCTATGAGCCACATGTTCTTCATCCTCCCACCAATCTTCAGACTATTCTTCGTGATAGCCCATGTAACCCAGCTCCTAGGATTTGCCGCTCTTCTCACAATGCTCGTAAGAGTGACAAGAACCAGATGACCGAGAAAGCGCCAAAGTACCGATCGCAACTGAGGATCTACGCGGACATACTTCGCGTGGTTGAGAGGGAGAGGGGAAACGCCAAACCCACACACATCCTTTACGGAGCCAACCTGTCACACGACCGACTGGTGAAGTATCTCAATGAACTAAGAGGGCGAGGGCTGATAGAAGAAACGGGCGTTGCTGACAGAGCAGCCTATTCTCTCACAGACAAGGGAATAGAATTCCTCAAGGAGTTCAGAAAGATCTCGGAGTTCGCTGAGGCTTTCGGGTTCGTTATCTGACTGGTGTATCGGACTTTCGACCGCTGCAAGCCTTTGACGGAGATATGTAAGCAACGTGGCATTCGTACAACGAAGCCGCAATATGCGAGTCAGTGGAGATGCATCACGACATCGGGCAGTGCCCTTCCGTGCAGGTCAGTCCACATCATTCCACCAAGGAAAGGTTACAGGAGGACTTTAAGCTTGCTGGAGGTCATCCATTTCCAGAGCCTATTCACAGTTCCATAGGTTATTCTGGGTTTTGCCCGATTCCACTGGCGAGTTTTCTGATGGCGCAGTTGTCTGTGAGATTACTGGCCACGTATTTCGACGAGGATATTGCGGTATTGGGCAGGCAAGTCGGTTTCGAAGACGAAACAACAGAGCTCAAGTGTCTTTGGAGCTCCAACATTCGTTGACGAATTTCTCAACGACGTTCCTGGGGAGGCCTATGCGAGTAAGTTCGTCTTTCACTTCCGAGATAGGCTTTCCTTCTGCTTTGAACTTTGCCACTCGGTTCTTGACGAATTCGCATCGTTCATGTGGATAGACTATCCAAGCAGATGTTTCTTTTACGTAGAATTCTGGCCGAAGGATGCTCTTTGGTTTGTAGTGGATAGTGGCTATTTTCACTTCTGAGGCTCCTTGACTGGTTAGATTCTGGCGAACCGTCGCCAAGCTCTCTCCGGTGTCTGCAACATCATCAACAACTAGGACCCTCTTCCCCTTGACTGGAGCTGAGACTTGCTGGCTGACTACGGGCTTGTTTGCAGTTTCAGCTACGCCCTTGTAGAATTCAACCTTCATACTGGCCACGTACGTGTTACCGAGGAGATCAGAAAGTATTCTGGCAGGAATCCACCCTCCTCGAGCAACACCCACTATGACGTCGGGGTTGAACCCGCTCCTCTTGATCTGGTCAGCCAATTCTAAGCATGCATTGTAGATCTCGTTCCAGTCTGGAACCTCGAAGCTCACGGCTGACCCCGCTTGACAGAGTGAAACTGTTCAGCGTCTTTTTAAGGCATTTTGTGAAGTCTCATGTGCAAGTGCATGTTCAATCAAAGTTGCAATGCGGAGACTGACAAGTTATGCCGGTTGAGTATTTGGAGGAATATGACAGATACGTCATGATAGCTGGCATTCGCGACATTCGGATCTGCGACGCTGAAACGGCACTCCAAAGACTACGAGGTTCTGAGGGGGGTCTTGAAACTCAGCTCTTTGACGTCAAAGGTGTAGCGGGGAGAGAACATCTTCGCTTTGCAGTACTCAATGCGTTGAAGGCATGGGCGTCCGGCAAGCAGTTAACTAGCAGCGTAGCGGTGGAGGTTCTTCTGTACGCCTCGGGCCAAAGACAGATCAAGAACGCCATCATGGCTCTGGGAGTCTCGCCAAACTCCAAGAATCTAGCAGTTACCTCAATAGCTAGCGACAGGCATGTGCTCGAAAGACTCGAAGCGGATCTACCTAGCATCCTAGGCGGAAGACTTGACGAGACTGTTCTCGATGAAGGAGACGAGCTAGCGATCAGAAGAATCTTTGGCATAACAGACAATCAAGTGAGAGCCTTGGTTACAAGCCGTGTCACAGAGAGGGAAGCCGTGATTGGACTTGTGATTGAGAGGATGGCTCTCCTCTCCGTCCAAACCTAGATTGATCGTTTTGCTCTTTCTATCGACAGCACTTCAGAAGGCCTAATTACGGAGATGCCCGTCAGCTCCCCCAGGACTTCGATAAGAACTACCTTGTCAGGATTTTCGAGATCGACTCTTCTGTCGATGTCTCTTGCAACATTCTCCACTATCTCTTTTGTCGAAAGCGTCGTGTGCCTCTTCTCGACGGTTACTCGAAAGCTCTCCTTCTCACCGATCTTGTCAACCATGCTAAAGACACATCTTTCGATCTCCGCCAAGCTCGATGATACAACCTTCTCAATCGGTGAAACCTTCAAAATGTACCTGAACTTCCACGGGCTCTCAACGAGCTTCCTGCTCAACTCCTGAACTACGGAGACCGGATTCATCCTGGTCTTTGCAACCACCAAGCCTATAGCCAAGGTCCTGTCAGTCTTCGCCTCGCTGTCACCTAGCTCCCTTAGTAGATACCACATTTCGCTACATGCATTTCTCTCATTACCGCGAGATGTCGAAACTAGCAGGTTGAATTCGCTGAGCAACAAGATTGCCTCGAAACGACATAGCTCAAATGCACGAATTTAAGAATTCGAGATAGGGAGTGTGCACCTATTCTAAAGGCTCCAGAAACCTACCTCAACCGTACGGTCTCTAGGTTCTGAGGCGCAAAGGCTCTGACCTTCGCGCTTTTGCTTATTGTCTGAGACAAGTCATCACATTTTCTCGCTTCGCCGTGGCAGACAAGCACTCGAGATGGTTTGGGAGTCATCCTCTGAACGAAACTTAGGAGCTGGCGACGATCGGAGTGACCCGAGAAACCTTCTACCGACTCAACCCGTGCATTGAGCTTGACTATCTCCATCTTCCCATTGTGACCCATCAGCGAGACATCCTTCAGCCCTGTTCTGATCCTGTGGCCCAATGTGCCTTCTATCTGGTAGCTTACGAAGACCAATGCGTTCTTCTCGTCGGACGCAAGTTGCCTGAAGTAATCTATCGCAGGGCCACCCTCAAGCATACCAGATGTTGCAACAATTATGCACGGACCTCCTCCAACGATCTCCCCGCGAGTGCTCGGGTTCGTTACTGTGACAAAGTAGTCTGACTGGAACGGGTTTACATCATGGTGGAGAATTTGATCCCTGATTTCTCTGGCAAGGTATTCCGGGTAGGCGGTATGGATTGCCGTTGCCTCAGAGATCATTCCTTCGATGTATATCGGAAGCTCCTTGAGACGACCCGACTTCATGTGGCTATCAAGGACGAGCATTATCTCTTGTGCCCGTCCGACAGCGGGAACAGGCAGTAGAACCTTGCCCCCTTTCTCAACCGTCTCGTTCACGATCTGCACCAGCTTCCCCTCCACCCCTTCGCGCTCGAGCATGATATCTTCAGCTGCCCCGTACGTGCTCTCGGTTATGAGAGTCTCGGCTCTTGGAAATGTCGAGGAGGCCGACTCAAGTAGCATCGTCTTTGCGAACTTGTAGTCGCCCGTGTAAACGATGTTGTGTAGGCCCTCCCCTATGTGTAGGTGAATGATCGAGGATCCCAAGATGTGCCCCGCGTTGTGAAGAGTGAGTTTGATGTCAGGCGCGACGTCAGTGACAACCCCGTATTTCAGATGAATTGTGTGCATCACGAGTTCTCGCACATCTTTCTGGTCGAAGGGTGCAAAAGCTCCTTCCCGGCTCGCAACATCCAAGTAGTCAAGCTGAAGAAGAGTCATCATCGTTGCAGTTGGTTCTGAGCAGTAGATCGGTCCGTCATATCCGTACTTGCAGAGAAAGGGTGTGAGGCCGCAGTGGTCAAGATGCGCGTGAGAGATCACTACGGCATCCAAGTTGTCCAGGTCAAACTCTTCTATATCAATGCGTGGAAACGAGTGAACAGGATTCTGGGACCCCGGGTTGACACCGCAGTCCAGCAGAACAGAACTCTCGTCGGCCTGAACAAGGACAGCCGATCTGCCTACTTCCCTAAACCCACCCAACGTCGTTAACCTCACGCCGCTGGCGGGTGCCAGTGTCGGCCTGAATATCCTCTCTCCCACATCACGCAGAATCCTGCTTCTGTCTTCACTCTCAGAATGCAAGATATGCCTCATGCTGGCTATAATTTTGGACGGGAGCGGAGGAGCTCGAAGCACTCTTGGCCGCCAACTGGTTGCCCTGATAATTGACTGCAAAGTGGCGCCGTCCTTGCCTATGGCAAGGCCTGGCTTCTTTGCTTCCACTACAACTTCTCCCAAGCTCGGATCAAACGTGACGTTCGTAACTTCAGCTTCGACCGGAATTATCTCCTTTATCTTCCTCTCTGCTTCAGGCTCTGGAACTCTAATGGACGGATCAGACCGAATCACTATTCGTTTGTGAAGCAGGTTGACGATGTCTGTGACTACGTAGCTTTGCTCCTGGAGAAGAATCACATTCTTGACGTAGATTGCAAGCCTTGGGCCTTCAAACTCTATCCTAGTTATCTCTGCTTCACGTGGCATATGCTCCAGAATAGTCTGCCTGATCTTCACGTGAGCATTCTCCATAGTTCTAGACAATGTACCTACTCCTGAAACAGTGAAAGTGCAAGTGTGCGTTCAGGCGTTCGCGAGAACAGCCTTCTTCTCATCTTCCAGCAGTTCTCTGTAACCTTCTCGAGTGACGACGGCCACATCGAAGCTGTCGCCACTGGCTGAGTCCCGCTTCATAGCTGAACCCATGGCTCTAATCACTATGGGCAGAGCCTCCTTTTCACTCATACCTTCCTTGAATTCACTTTCGAGGACCCCATACGCCACAGGCGAACCCGACCCAGTCGAGACGCATTTGTCCTCTGTTAGGCTACCTAGCGGATCTAGGGCGAAGATGTGTGGGCCTGTATCGTCTAGGCCTCCTAGTATTGCTTGGAGAAGAAGAGGCGCAATCCTAGAAGAAAACAAAAGGTTTGCCAAGAGTCGAGCTGCAGCACTCACAGGCATCGGTTTACCATTCTCGTATTTGAATAGATTTGCATTAGCTCTCAGGATCTCAACGACGGCCTGTGCGTCCCCCACTGCTCCGGCGATCGTCATTGCCAAGTGATCATCTATCTTCAGAACTTTCTTGGCACGCTTGTGAGCCACAAAGTAGCCCATTGTAGCGCGCGTGTCTGTTGCGAAGATGACCCCGTCTCGACAAACCACACCTATCGTGGTTGTTCCCTTCAACACGTACTTCGGAATCTTGTCAAGGTTCGACATGTTCATTTTGAGGCCCTCGAAAAGGCTTGGAAGAGATTTCAACAAGCGCATGTGAGAATTCGAGCGCTCTCGGAGACTAGCGATTTTCTATGATTTTAAGGTTTCTGTTTGAAATCATAGATGACCAGGCATCGATGAAGGAACACATGATGCGACCAAGGATAAGAGATCATCCTGATCTCACTCTTGTTTCGAGGAGTCCTCGACAGCCGTCTCTTGCGAGGGTTTCTCTGTAGTCACTTGTTCCTTCCGCTTGATAACCTCGATGAATGACACTTCTCCGATGTCTGGATAGTACTTCAGAATGTCTGCTGCGGCTGCCTGCTTCATGATTTGCAGTCCTTCGAGTAGAAATCCTTCTTCGGGTATCTGCAACGTTACATTTCCTTCAAGTCTTTTTGCTGTGAATTTCTCTGCATCCAGACCAGTGATTCTGCGATGAAGTAATGCCCTGACCTTTTCTTCAAAAGATTCCAGTATCTTCTGAACTGTCACCTCGTAGGTGAGCGTCCTTCCTGCGAGGGGATGATTGTAGTCGAGTTGAACGCGTCCTGCTCCCACCGCTCTGACTGTAGCCGACCTACCTTCGAGATGAACCGCCATACCTGGAAGTGGCGTGATGCCATCCGCACGGAATCTTCTCAGCGGCACAAGCCTTATCTTGGATGGATCTCGAAGGCCGTAGCCTTTCTCAGCTGCGACTTCAATTGTAGACTGTTGTCCGACTTCCATATTGCTGAAACTCTCATCAAGGCCCTTGGGAACCCATCCCTCACCCACAATCACAAATGTGGGCTCGTACGTAACGCCTTCCTTGTGCAGCCCAGACTCTCTTGCGACCTTCTCCAGACTAGTCTCTACGACTTCTCCACTTTCCTTAACCTTGCACGTGAAGTCCATCAGAATGAATTCGCCGTTCTTGATGGCCATTGGGATTTGACCTTCTAGCGTGGAGCAGGTCGCTTACGTTCTCTACAGGTACTTATATATCCTTTCGAGTTGAAGAAGGCTCGCGCACATGTCAGAATTTCTGAAGCTCTATGTCCACAGAGTCGTTGAGAGAGATGGAGGCGTAGTTGCCGTGCGCGGCTGGACCTGTATTCACGATCGGCACCGTCTCGACATAGTCCACTCCTTGCGCTTCATGTACGTGTCCGCAGACGACTAGAGCAGGCCTCCTCTGCTCTATGAACGTACGTACCGATTTGCTGCCTACGTGGCTGCCTTTCGCGGTCAAATCTAGCTTCGTGTCCTTGGGTGGGCAGTGAGAGATCAGGACCGTACTATTACAAGGTGAGTCCTGAAGCGCCAAGGACAGGACTTTGCCTGCTTCCGCCTCATCGAACTCGAAAGGGGTCTTGAAAGGGCTCCTAACAGCACCTCCCAGACCGAGAAACATCACACTGTTGTGGAGCACTCTCTTTCCATGAAGACAGATGATGTGCTCTGCTTCTTTCCAATTGGCAAGGATCGGCTCATCCATGTTTCCAGGGACAAAGAAGACTTTCGAGACTGACTGAGATAGTTCCCTGAGAATGTGCTCAGCGAGTGGTGCGCTTCGATTGGCCAAGTCGCCTGCGACCACCACCAAGCTTGGGTTCTCGCGCGAGATGTGCGCTGAGGCCCGTCTAGCTGAATTCACGTTGCCATGAAAATCAGCAAATCCAAGAATCCTCACCTCACAGCCTCCTGCCGCATCTTGCCTCTGAGTTCCCTACGGATTCCCTATCTTCTCAAGGAATGAGAGCTCTGGAAAATACCTTCTTGAAATGTCTACGCGATGTCTAGTCGCAGGGTAAAAGGGCATTGTTGTCACAGCTTTAAATACGCGCTCGCCGACTCTCCAGCCCGGTCTGAATGTGCCTGGCTGTTCCAGCTCGAATCATGGAGATCACGGGTGACAGGGCCATCGCTGATTTCGGCGGAGTGAAGAGAGAAATAGCGATAAGCCTATTGGAAGATGTCAAGGTCGGAGACTACGTCATCGTCCACACAGGCTTTGCAATTGAGACATTGGATGAGGAAGAGGCCGTTGAGACTCTAAGGCTTTGGAAGGAGATCCTCGAGAAAAGCTAGCCATCTTGTGAGGATGAAGCATGATAACGCGGAGGCTCCGCATCTGCGGGAAACTGCTGGCCATCGCCATATTGGCTATGATCGTCATCTACTCTCTCAAGTATCCGAGCGAGACAGCGTTCGGGGAGCGCTTCGTTAGGGATCAGATTCCTCTGGTATTCCCCTTCTACGTCATTCAGAGCTTCAAGCCAATTACCCTTCTGATTCTATTTGGTTTCGCTCTGTGGGTTATCATCCTAGAATGTGACAAGGTCAGTTCATGGATGTCGAAACCGCTGACAATGGTCTTCTTGGCGACTTGCGCCTTCGTTGCAACTTATGAGACTATGTGGAACTTTTTTGCTTGGTTTACCGCCTGGACAACGCAGGGTGGGTCGCCTGACGTCCTCATGAATACAACGCACGAGCATGCGGGCATTCCGGTCAATTTCAACTTTGCTACGAAGATATGGTTTCTAACGGCAGCCTGCTTCTTGTATGCGTTGTGGAGGAGAAGATACGGGAAGCAGCTGTCCGAGTAGATCTCTGATAGGCCTCTATGGGACTGACATATTCCTGCCTTCAGACGATCTCATGGAGATGTAGCAAGCACCCTCTCTGCTCACTGCACAGGGACCCACCGGGTTGATGGGGGTGCATGCTTTCTTGAATAGGGGGCATTGCTGCGGGTAGAGTAGTCCTCGTAGAACCTCGCCGCATTTGCATCCCGCCGGAACTCGGTACGTTCTTCGGCTCTTGAGACCAAACCTCTTGAGGGCGTCGTGCCTGGAGAACTCTTTCCTCAAACTGTATGCTGATTCCTTGATCGGGCCGATTCCACGCCATTCTGATTCGGAGACATCGAAAGCCTTTGCCATCGCTTCCTTGGCCTTGATATTCCCTGAAGACCTGACTGATCTAGTGTACTCGTTCTGGACTTCTGCTCGGTTCTCATTTACCTGCTTTATTATCATGGCCACTGCGATGAGCACGTCCAGAGGTTCGAACCCAGCTATGACTTGAGGAATGCGATGTCTCTCAGACATAGGTTGGTAAGGTTCACTGCCGATTACCGTTGAGACGTGACCGGGACAGATGAAGCCGTTGATCTTGATTTCTCCTGCTTCGAGAAGATGCTTCATCGCAGGAGGAATGAGGCGGTGACTGCATATTACGCTGAAGTTATCCGGGCAACCCTTGAGCAATCCGACGGCGGTTGTCGGGGCGGTCGTTTCAAATCCTATGGCGAAATGGACGTATTCATTTTGAGGCTCATTTCTCGCGAAAGCGATCGCGTCATCTATGCTGTACACTACCCGAACTTTTCCTCCTTTTGCTTTGATCTCTGACAAAGAGTACGTGCTGCTCGGAACTCTCAGCATGTCACCGAAGGTCGTCACAATTGTCTGAGGGCGCTGTGAGAGTTCAACAGCAGCCTCGATTTCGTCAGGGCTCGTCACGCATACTGGACAGCCGGGACCAGATCGTACCTCGACGTTTGGCGGAATGAGGCTTCTCAGTCCATGCTCTACGATTGTGGCCTCGTGCTTCGGCTGGCCGAGAAACCTGGTTCCCGGTCATGTGCCGCACACGTGCATGATCAGGTATTCTCTGTCCCCCGCCAACTTGCGAATACGGTCTGAAAGCTTGAGCGCGAGAGATCGATCCCTGTACCCTGATGTTACCAATCCTCTCCAGTCTTTTGCAGCAACATCGGGAAGATAAACCTTGACTGACATCTCCTGAACGCTCAACATATCGCCTCTCTACTTTGCGGCCGAGCTGATCGATTCGAAGATGATACGCTTCATGGTCCTCCAAAGGATAGAGCTGAAGGTATTCCCATATCTGATAGCCAACCGTAGTAGGGTCTCTTGCGAGATCGCTGCTTGGACATCATGTCAGGACTGTCTAATCACGAGTCTTGTAGGCCTAGAATCGAAACGCTAGGTGAACCTCAGCTGGAGGACAAGATCTCTCCCAGAGCCTTCAGCATCAGGTCTATGTCGCCCATCTCAATGTACCCCATGTTCCCAATCCTGAAAGTTGTCTTCTTCAGTGGTCCATACCCTTGGGCAAGCTCGAAGCCTTTCTCACGCATCTTCTCGTAGATCACAGGTCCACCGACTCCTTCAGGTGCATTGATGCAGTTCACCGTGGGGCTCTCATAGCCCCTCCTCGGAAAGGTTGAGAGCCCGAGTTTCTCCACACCCCCCCTTATGCGCATGTTTCGCTCCCGGTAGAGGTCGAAGTACCAGTTCTTGCCTCCCTTCGCCTCGATCATCTTTAGGGCCCTGTTCAGTCCGGCAATCTGAGGAATCGCGGGAGTCATTGGGGTGCCTACTCCTTCCTTCTGGTCGCTCTCCCAAATCTTGAAGTCAAAGTACCATCCCTTGTTCACAGCCGTCTCCGACTTTTCTAGAGCCTCCTCGCTCACACTACCAACACCAAGGCCTGGAGGAACGCCGAAGCATTTCTGCGAGCTTGAGAAGCAAACGTCGATGTCCCACTCGTCAACCCTGATGCTGGTACCACCCATAGAGCTGACTGCATCGACGAAAACCATCTTGCCGTGCTTCTTCGCTGTGGCAACAAGCTCTCTCAGCGGGTTGATGAGGCCAGTGCTCGTCTCGTTGTGGGTTATGGCGACTCCTTCCACTTCAGGGTGTTTCTTCAACTCCTCGTCGAGCGCATCTGGTAGAACAGGCTCTCCAAGTGGAGGCTCCAACTTCTCAACAGTCCTGCCATTGGCAATGGCGACCTCAGCAAACCGCTGCCCGAAGCTCCCATTTATACAGCACAGCATGTTCTTCCGGACACAGTTTCTCACGGAGGCTTCCATGAATCCGCTCCCAGTGCTCGAGAAGAGGAAGACTTGGCTACGGGTCTCAAGGAATCTCTGCAACAGTTCAACGGTCTCATAGTGCAGAGCAAAATATTCCTTGCTCCTGTGACTGTACATCTGGCGGCCCATCTCCTGAAGCACTTCAGGGTAGCAGGCGACCGGACCTACTGTGAATAGCTTCATGCGAGTGCGCTCCAATTCGTCAACGGTGATGTAGGAGATAAAAGGTTTGACCACGAATTCTGGCGAACCGCCACGTCAGATCTGGCTCGCGGATCACGCATTGAGGAGTTGGGGAGAGAAGGCTGGCAAAGATCTCTATTAGGTCCTCTCACATTAACCATGATGAGCATCCCCATGAAGATCGTCGGCCTACTATCAGATTTTGGGCTTCGAGACTCATATGTCGCAGAAATGAAGGCCGTCCTACTTTCAAGATGCCCCGTGGTAAGCCTCCTGGACATTAGCCACGAGATCAGGAAGTATGATGTTCGCATGGGGGCTTTCGTGTTGGCGTCCGCGGCGCGATCATTTCCAGATGGCACGATCTACCTTGCAGTCGTTGATCCAGGAGTTGGATCAGAGCGCGTGCCCCTAATCGTGAAGTCAAAGAGGTCTCTGTATGTCGGACCTGACAACGGCCTGTTGATGCTTGCTGCTCTCAGAGAAGGAATAGAATGTGTCTATCGTGTTGACAGTCAGAAATATCTTGGACCCAATATCTCAGCAACGTTTCATGGAAGAGACCTCTTCGCCCGAGTGGTTGCAGACTTGGTGAACTCGGTCTCTCTGCCCGAAATTGGGTTCCCAGTGACAAGTTATGTGAAACCTGATTTTGGCGAGCCTGAGATCAAGCGTCGCTCAGTTCGCTGCATGGTCCTCCACGTTGACGACTTCGGAAATATCGTGACAAATATCCGCGCGGAAGAGGGGGAGAGGTTCAAAGCCGCTTTGGGAAGCGCACCGGTTCTGGAGGTGGGAGACAGGAGATTGACGGTTCAGTTTGTGCGGACATATACCGATATTTCAAAACGAGGCTTGGGATGCCTGATTGGAAGTCACGGTTTCCTCGAGATAGCGATGAAAATGAGAAGTGCGGCGAAAGCTATTCGTGTTGGGCCTGGCTCAGGTTTGGCGTTCAGATTGCGTAGCGACACGGTCTGACCCGCTAAGATCCAGCAATCGTTTCTCTCCTTTGATCTGCCTGATGTAGGTGGCGACTGACGGTGGAATCAGCGAAGGCCAATCTTGATTCTTGAGCATGCGCTCACGGATCTCAGTGGCCGAATACTTGTCTCGGTTGAAGAAAGGTATCGGTTCAACCTTGAATCCTGCTTCTCGAAAGAGCGTCACGGTCAACGGCTCATTCGAGTAGACGACCTGAAAGGCGGGAGTCAGCGAGGTGATGTGGGCCACCCAGAGCTTGTGTATGTTAACGTCAGGGACTGGAACGAGGAAGTACCTGTTCGGCGAGATCCCTGCTTCGTCCAATGCAAGCCTAGCCATGGTGATGCGCTCCCCCGCCGTGAACGGGTTCTCCAATGTGTGGCTATACTGTGCGCTTCCGATGGCTACGACCAACGCATCAACTTTCTTGAGAATATGCTTGATGGCTTCCAAGTGGCCCAGATGAAAAGGCTGAAATCTCCCAACATATAGCCCTGTCAGAACCATGGTCAGGCGCTCCCACAATTGAAAGTCATTTTCTCGTAATCTTGTGATAGGCTATGTGTATGCTTTTAGGTTTCCCTCCGGCCTTCAATTGCTTGTGAGTGCGAGGAGGGTAAATGTTGAGATTGATCGGTGTGCTGAGGCTTCTCAGACCTGTCAACGCTGCAATAGTTTTCCTCGCCACCATATCTGGTGCGGCTACCGTCACTAGGATGTTTCTCGCTCAAGAGGTCCTTCTTGGAGCTATCTCCGCATCCCTGATCTTGATGGGGGGTAATGCGGTGAATGATGTCTTCGATCTCGAGGCTGACAA
This sequence comes from uncultured Candidatus Bathyarchaeia archaeon, assembly GCA_964529995.1. GTDB lineage: Archaea > Thermoproteota > Bathyarchaeia > 40CM-2-53-6 > JALHTG01 > JALHTG01. Next base: position 15,740 of record CAZGZF010000009.1, on the reverse strand, counting down.
GGTCAACAGGCCGAAGCGCCCGCTTCCCCGGGGCGATCTTTCACCTAAGCAAGCCTTTGCCATATCATTGATCCTCTCAGGATTCGGCACTGTTCTTGCACTCTTGATAAATTTGAGATGTTTTATTGTGGCATTGTTTTACGCCATCATGTTCTTGCTGTATGCCGCGTGGCTAAAGCCAACCGGGTTGCCGGGAAACGTTGTTGTTAGCTCTGGGACGGGTGTGAGCTTCGTCTTTGGGAGCCTCACCGTTGATTGGCTTCAGCCTCTAACCGCAATCTTCGCCGTCTGCGCATTCATGTTGAATCTGGGAAGAGAGATAGTAAAGGGAGTCGAAGATCTGGCAGGGGACAGAGCGAGGAACTGCAGAACTGTTGCCATGAAACATGGACCCAGGATGGCGGGTCTATTGGTGGCAGGATTGTATGTAGTTCTGCTTCCTTTAGGTGCGACACCATTCCTCTTGGGCTACACGGGGCTGGCGTATGCCATCTCAATGTTTGTTGCTGATCTCGTTGTCGTTGCCGTCATCAAAGAATCTGCTTTGCTACGTCAGGAGAATGCTGCGAAGGTGAGCTCGCTGATCAAGTTGTCGATGGCACTGGGAATCGTTGCCTTCTTCGTGGGAGCTACTTCGAGATAGCTCCTACTCGTAGTCAAGAGTCTGCTTGTACTTCTCAATGTCTCTGTAGATCACATTTCCGACAACTATTGTGGCGTACTTCGCCATCTCTCGTGCCTTCTCTTTGTTGTCTATTCCTCCACCGTAGAAGAGATGAGCGTCTTGTATGCTTCGTCTGACGGCTTGCACAAGTTCCGGTCTTCCGTAAGTTCCGCTGTACTCAATGTATACTATCGGGAAGTGCATGTATCGGTCTGCGCAGACTGCGTATGCCACTGCCTCATCGATTGACAGATCTGTCTTCGCCTTTGTGGTGATGCCTACAGCGGATTTGGGATTCAAGACTATGTACGCCTCGCCATGTATCTTATCCCACGGAAGGGAGCCATACTTCGAAGTCCAGTCTCTAACCCATTCTGCGTGGAGACCGATCATCCATCTGGGGTCAACGCTGTTGATTATTGAGGGTATGAAGAAGTAGTCGATGCCCTCAAGAACAACGTTCCCTGGATCTGATGGTTCCTGGATCTTCACTATGTCATACGGCCTCAATCGTCTGAGAAGGTCGCTTGCCTTCTCCCGAGTGACATGGCGCGTTCCACCTATCAGAAGGGCATCTGTCCCACTAGTGGCGACAATCTCCAGGTCTCTATCTGATATCCTCCTATCAGGGTCTAGCTTGGTTATGTGCCTCCACTTACGCCACACTTGTCTCATCCCCGACGGACTGCGCACCTTTTCATTTTGAAACCTTCCTTCTTAGCCTGGTATACTTTAAGCGTTCGCAGATCACAAGTCTCGATCAGCACGCCTCGCCTGAGAAGATGACTGATGATCGAGATTGACGGCTCCATGCTGGAGGGAGGAGGCCAACTCCTGCGAGTTTCAGTTGCTCTTTCCGCCGTGACGGGCAAACCGATAAGAGTATTCAATATTCGAGCGAAACGTCCTAACCCTGGCCTCAGAGCTCAGCATCTCAGCGCAGTTCAGGCCGTAGCAAAGCTAGTTGGCGCAAGCACAGGAAAACTGAGTGTTGGATCTAGGGAGGTTGAGTTCATTCCAAGCTATGCAGAAAGCAAACACCTTGAGATAGACATTGGAACCGCGGGATCAACAAGCCTGGTTCTTCAGGCCATGATGCCCGCAATGGCGTTTGCAATGGGACCTACGTCAGTCGTGATCAAGGGTGGAACGAACAATCCCATGGCGCCACCAATAGATTTCTTGAAGAGGGCTCTCTTCCCCAAACTGCAGATGCTCGGCGTGTCGGGTTCGCTGGAGCTTGTGAGGCGAGGGTTCTACCCCCGTGGCCAAGGGAGAGTAAGACTTGGCATGAACCCTGTGACGAGGCTCTCCTCACTCACTCTAAGAGAGCTCGGACAAGTGAGCAAGATATCTGGGTTGGCTTACAGTTCCCGGCTACCGAGCCATGTTGTGGAGAGGATGGCGTCTTCGGCTGAGGATACGCTTCTGAGAGCGGGATACTCAGACTTCCTAATTTCTAAAGAGATATTGCAGCCTGAGGATCCTCAATGTGCTGTCGATCCGGGATGCGGGATCATTCTTGTGGCTGAGCTCTCGCGTGGAGGCGTCATATCTGGTGACGCTCTTGGAGTGCGAGGCAAGCCTGCGGAAAAGGTTGGCTATGAAGGAGCCAGCGCCTTGATTGGACAGTTGGAGGCTCACGCGCCCGTGGACAAACATCTAGGAGACCAATTGGCAATATGGGTTGGCTTGGCGGAGGGAACGTCTGAGATGAAGGTCTCTGAGCTTACTCTCCATACCCTGACATGTATCGAAGTCATCGAAAGCATTGTCGGCGCACGATTCATAGTTGACGGAGAGAAGGGCAAGCCAGCAACTGTCGTGTGTCAAGGCATCGGTCTAACGAACAAGGCTTTGGGTAGGGCCTAGGCGCTAATCCCCTTTTTCTGCCACAACACTCTGCCCGACCTAAGATTCTTGACCATTGTCACCCTGTGAAAGGGGATTGTTGTCTCATTCCCTCTGCTATCCAGATATGTGAACCAGGAATTCGCTACCCGTCGAACCTGCGTCAAAGGCATCGTCCTAGCGTCTCCCGCTGCTCCTCGATGAATAAAAGTTAAGGTGTAGTCGTCCGCCCTTTCGCGTTCATCCCAGAAGATCCTGTTGAGGATATTCTTTAGCGGGTGCAAACGGTTCACCCTGCAGCCTTCCCTTCTTCTTTGGACTAAGATAAGGCCTATGTCCGGCGAAGAGATCTAAGCTACGCATTTATTTGCTGCGAAGCATTGTGACGGATAGTCGGTAGCTTGCGGTTGAAGTCGACGAGGTAGTTGACGTGAAGAATCCTGCGTACAACAAAGTGGTCGCAATAGCTGAAGATATCAAGGCGATGAGAATAAGGGGCGCCAGCGAAATCGCGAGGTCTGCCGTCGAATCGCTACTGCTTACAGCTCAAAGCTCACAGGCAAACAACACAAAAGAACTTGCTCAGGAAATAGAGGAGGCAGCCAAACTGATGATCAAAACAAGGCCGACAGCGGTCTCCCTGCCGAACGGAATTCGCTACGTGATCTACAGAGTCAGAGAAGCAAACGCCGACGCCATGGATGTCCCCCATCTCAGAGAAGTCGCGATCAAGGCATGCCAAGAATTCATCGAGAACTCAAGAACAGCTGTCCAAAAGATCGGTGAGATCGGCGCCAAGAGGATTCGGGACGGAGATGTATTGATGACACATTGCCATAGTTCGGCCGCTCTCAAGATAATGGAAACGGCCTGGAGCCAAGGAAAGAAAATCAAAGTCTATGCGACCGAGACGAGGCCTAGGTTTCAAGGAAGAATCACGGCACATAAGCTTGCACAGATAGGGATTCCGGTGACTCTGATTGCTGATGCAGCGGCTAGGTATTTCATGAACGAGGTTGACCGAGTGATCGTTGGAGCCGACGCTGTTAGCGCCAACGGAGCTGTCGTGAACAAGATAGGGACCAGCCTCATCGCCCTTGCAGCCAGAGAGTCTAGGACCCTGTTCTTTGTGGCAGCGGAAACCTACAAGTTCAGCCCTGAAACCATGTTCGGAGAGCTTGTCAAGATCGAGGAACGAGATTCTTCAGAGCTCATTCCCATCTCGGAGCGGAAACATCGTAACATATCAGTTGCGAACCCATCATTCGACGTAACGCCCCCAGAATACATTGACCTAATAATAACTGAAAGGGGCATAATACCACCCCAAGGGGCCATGTTTCTACTTCAGGAAATCTTTGGTGCAGCGACGCCGGAAGAGCTTGAAGAGTTTCAGACCTACGAGTTGAAGGAGGAAGAGTCAACATAGGTCCTTGAGAAGGCATTCGCCGCAAGGCTCTTCAGGTCTAAGGAAAGATCAGAGGGAGCTGTCACGGGCGCTTTTCTTGATGTGAATACAAGGGAACAATGACCGCACTAAGTATAAATCAATCATTGTCTGTAGACGTGGTTCGGCTGATGTTGTGATGAGCGAAGAGATGCCCTTCGTACCCGGTGCAACCACGGTAGGTGTCGTCTGCAAGAACGGTGTCATTCTCGCTTCGGAGAAACGTCTCTCATATGGCACCTTCGTGATGAGCAAGACGGCAAAGAAGATCTTTAAGGTAACAGATAGGATCGGCGCGGCCTGCGCAGGACTCATGGCCGACATGCAGATCCTGGTCAGAGAGCTGGGAGCATATGCAACTCTCTACTCGTACGAGCGCGACAGACCGGCATCCGTGAAAACCGCGGCAAAGGTGATGGCGAACCTCCTATTCGAGAGGCGACTGTTTCCGCTTCTCACTCAGACCATCGTAGGAGGAATTGATGAGGACGGACCGAGCTTGTATGTTCTCGACCCGATCGGATCAGTAATCCAAGACAAATATGCCTCCGTCGGAACTGGCGCTGAGATCGCCATGGGACTCCTCGAATCCGACTACAAGGAAGATCTAACAACCGAAGAAGCGAAGAAACTCGTCACTAAAGCCGTCAAGGCTGCAGTTGCAAGAGACATAGGCAGCGGAGAAGGACTAGACCTCATGATGATAACAAAGGAAGGCATCAAAGAAGAATCTGCGAAACTCTCCTAAGTCGAGTATCAACCTCTCCCCTGACAGTAGTAGCCAAGTCATATCAGTAATCGTCGAGTTTGACGGGTGTTCTTAGTGCTTGAGCTCAAGCTGTTCGTACAGCCGAACTGTCCTAAGTGTCCCGCAGCGAAAGCCGTAGCCGAAGAGTTAGGGAAGAAGAGAAGGGATGTGGATCTGAAAATCCTTGACATATCAGATCGCGAGAACTATCTCACAGCCCTCATGCTTCAGATCTCATCGACTCCAGCTTTTGCTCTTGGAGAGAGGCTGCTCTTTGTAGGTGAGGTCCCTACAGTCGATGAACTAAACAGGAAACTTGAAGAATGTTCCAGTCAAACCCGTAAGTAGCTGTAGTCTAGGTAAATGTCTTGCCCATCCCGGACGAACTGATCCGAGTATTTCGAAGGCAGAAATACCAGATTGTAGGCAAGCATAGCGCAGTCAAGACTTGCTATTGGTTGAGGCAGGCACTCAATACCGATGAGAAGAGACACTGTTACAAACAGAAGTTTTACGGAATCAGAAGTCTAAGATGTCTTCAGATGACCCCGAGCCTGGGAAGATGCCTCCAAGCCTGCCTCTTCTGTTGGAGAGCAGGTAGTACCGATCTTGGAATCGAATGGGATGAAACCACCTTTCCAGCTGACGAGGTTGAGGATCCGGCCCTCATAGTTGTAGAGTCGGTAAAGGCTCAGAGAAGAGCCTTGATCGGCTTCAAAGGAAACAGCGCGGTTGATGGGTCACTCCTAAGTCTAGCGCTCAATCCTGTCCATGTCGCAATAAGTCTAGAAGGAGAGGTGACGCTGTACCCCAGAATCGGAGACCTAGTCGAGGAGTACATTTCTAACGGATTCGAGACAGTCTTGATAGTTACAAACGGCCTCCTACCAGACGCTCTTGCCCAAATGGGAAAGGAGCCGTCCCAGCTGTACGTCAGCGTCTCCGCTCCGAATGAGGAAACGTATCGGTCCACCTGCAGGCCACTAGTTCCCAACGGATGGGCAAGACTGAATGAAACTCTTGAAAGCCTCAACAGCTTCTCGTGCCCGACCGTCATCAGGATGACCCTTGCGAAGGGCGTAAACCTGAAGGATGCAGAGGGTTACGCTCAGCTGATCAACAAGGCGAACCCCACATATCTCGAGCCGAAGGCAGCCATGGCCATAGGGTACTTCACTCGCCGGCTGCCAAGAAACGCCATGCCTCTGCACAGAGAGATCCGTGACTTCGCTGAGAGACTTGCAGAACTGACAGGCTACAAGATTATCGACGAAGCTGAACCGTCTGGAGTAGTCCTACTGAGCAGGTTGGATAGGGCGAAGAAGCTACCAGGAGAGTCGTAGCTTCCAGAGAACGTACGTACGTTTGTCCCCCTCCTGCTCGTTCCCAAGTTTGCGTCAACCGGTTCTCTTCTCCCTAGAGACCTTCATACTGATTGAGCAAAGACAGCGGTCGATGGCCCATATTGCCAAGGCGAATAGAATCTGCTGCCTCGCAGAGAACGATAATCATCGTATCCATACTCAGCACACGGAACGTGCACGCTTTTCGGCGTGATGACCTCGGATCCTTCAACACAAAGCAAGCTCTCTATTTTCGAATCGCCCCTTTCTTCCAAGTAACAACAAACTGTTTATGACTCATCCAAGAATATCGGTAGCGGTCACCTCACGCAGGTGTTGTGATGTTGATCTCAACCAAGGATCTTAAACAGATCCAGAAGGAACTTGCCAGTTTTGATGAGGCCCGTGAGAAAGTGCTTGAAGCTGCAAGACTGGCTACAAGGCTGTCTGGTTGGTCTATTATTGAAATGCATAGAAATCAGATGGATCGGGCGGCCGGAACTCTCAAAGAAGCAAAGGAATCTCTTACCCGGATCAACGACCTCTTGAGGAAGAATC
>CAZGZF010000009.1:0-9029 GCA_964529995.1 uncultured Candidatus Bathyarchaeia archaeon | reverse complement strand
CTCAAAGAAGCAAAGGAATCTCTTACCCGGATCAACGACCTCTTGAGGAAGAATCCTGAACTCAAGCAGGCAGGAAGTGTCCTTGTGGCATACCAAGAATACGCCGAAGCGGTACTTCTCGACCACATATTAAGAGAGGAGAGAGTACCTTCATTGAGAGAAGTAGGCGTGGAACCTATGCCGTACATTCTAGGCATTCTGGATCTGATCGGTGAGCTTAGGCGTGTTGCACTCAACCACCTTAGGAAGGGGAGGGCGAACAATGCGGACAAGACCTTGAAAGCAATGGAAGGACTCTACGAAAACGTGTTGGCCCTGGATCATACCGCGATCGTTCCAGCCTTTCGGGTCAAGGCAGACGCCACTAGACGCATCATCGAGTCCACCAGAGGCGACGTTATTACCGAGATTCGAAGGATCTCGTTGGAGAAGGCCATAAGAAGCCTACATGGCGAGGTCGCGAGAAAAACGGGTAGAGCTTAGGGTTCCCCCGATTGGCGACTGGCGGCATAGACGGATGACACAAACTCGTCTGAATATGGATAGAAAATATCTCGTCAAACCCCCTAGAGAGTTCTCGGCAGAGTGGGCCTCAAAACTGCAGACGAGATTGAGGAGGCTGGTTCGCCGAAGAAGCAACTCTCTAGGCGATGTGCGAGTTGTTGCTGGTTTGGATTCCTCCTACAGAGGAGGCTTAGCATTCGGGGCAGCAGTTACAGTCGACCTCGAAACAATGGCGACAAAAGAGTGTGCGAGCGCAACGATGGAGATCGCGTTCCCTTACGTTCCAGGACTCCTGGCTTTCCGCGAAGCCCCAGTCCTACTTGCAGCAGTGAAGAAGCTGAAGAATCCGCCTGACATCTATCTGGTTGACGGACATGGATACGCCCACCCAAGAAGGTTCGGTCTAGCCTGTCACATCGGGATTGCCTTGAACGCTTCCACAATAGGCATTGCAAAAGGCAGACTCTGCGGGACAACCTCTGGGACAAGACTGAAGGACCGTGGCGAAACCATAGGTGCAGTCATGCGAAGAACGTCCGGCAAGCCACTCTACATCAGCGTCGGCCATAAGATCTCTCTGAGAAACGCTGTCAGAATAGTTGCACAATGTTTCCGCATCGGGGTACGCAACCCGATCTGTCTAGCACATATGGAGGCAAACCGGGCGAGAGAGGCGTTCGCTCAATGAAGCCCTGGCTTCTAATCACCCTTTACAGACTGGCTGAAGTTACTTCTCGTTTAGGCAGGTTACATACAACTGTTGACATAGCAAGCAAGCTCGGGTTCTCGCAGCAGACAGTTTCAAGGCATTTAATCGAACTCGAGAACCAAGGCATGATCAGGCGCGAGAGGGCGACAAAAGGCGAAACTATCAGAATAACGAGCAAAGGTATGCAGGAACTGAGTAAGATGTATCTCACGTTGCAGAGAGTTATCGAGGAACCCAAGAGAGAGCTGATACTCGAAGGTGAAGTGTTCTCCGGCCTGGGGGAAGGCGCATACTACGTAAGCCAGTCGGGATACATGCGACAGTTTCAGAATAAGTTGGGATTCACGCCGTTCCCAGGCACTTTGAATGTGAGACTGAAGAAGAAGCACCTCAGAGATCGGAGCCTCATCGAGTCGATTGGCTGCGTAGAGATTGAGGGCTTCAAAAACGGGGCGAGAGGCTTCGGACCTGTGAAGTGCTATCGAGTCTTAGTGAACGGCGAGGACATGGCGTGTGTCGTGACGGCTCTACGAAGCCACTACGGTGAGGATGTGATTGAGATTCTGGCGCCAGTCAATCTGCGTGAGAAGCTGAAGCTGAAAGACGGGGACACCGTGAGGATTCGCTTCATCCATTAGGGCATACGCGCCTATTTTCGCTTCGTTCTCCTATCCAAGCCTATCAGTTCGATCCAGATACCATCCGGATCTTTGATGAACGCGAGTCTGTATCCATCTTCGGAGAATGGGCTGATAGCTTGCTTCGCGCCCTTAGAAGTCAGCTCCCTGAATCGTTCGTCCACATCTTCTGTCCAGAATGCCAAGTGATCCAGTTCAGATCCTGAGTCAAAGGTTTCATAGTATTTGGCCTTGGTGGGATAATAGTTCAACTCCAACAGCTGCTTGGACCTGGGGCTCCTGAGTTGAACGAAGACTCCTCCAGCCTTCATCCTCCCTCTTAGGAGTTCCCGCATTCCTATGACATTCTTGTAGAACCTCAAGGATCGGTCCAAGTTTCGGACTCTTATTCCGGTGTATGCGAAACGAATCACCTTGCCATTCTTACGAGCTGTCCTTTTCAAGCTCTATCACCCTTCTCTTGATCTTAGAGGAACTATCTATGTCATCAGCCGCAAACTTGCTTGCCTCAAAGATCTTGGTTTTCAATCCCTTCCTAGCTATGATCTCTTCGACTGATCTCTTGATGTCTGACTGGTCATAGCCAACTGCGATTATGTCGGGCTCCAGCCTTTCTATGACGGCTTCATAATTCATGTCCTCGAAGCCAAGGATAGCGTCGTCCACAGGCTTCAATGCTTCGACCAGTGCGCGTCTCTGATCTTCAGGAACCACAGGCCTCTTACCTTTCCGTGCTTCGACGGTCTTGTCCCTGGCCACTATTACGACAAGCCTGGCGTTCTTTCCTCCAGCCCTCTTAGCTTCTTCAAGGAAATCTAGGTGACCGTAGTGAAGGAGGTCGAAGGCTCCTGTTGCAAGCACAGTCTTCCTCTTCAATGCTTGTCTCCTCTAACTTGGGGCCAGGTAAATCTCGCTATTCCAAGCAGCCTGAGGGCATCCAGCAAGCCTTCGGCATATGAGACAGCGGCGAGAGCAGTTGATGGCCTCTCCTGAAGATAATGCTTTGCGTCATCCACGTACGAGCGAGCTGTATTGACCACAGATTGTATGAGCCTCTCGTCAAAGCTGGAGGAACGTTTGGATAATTCTACCGTTGTGAGAACTTTCTCAACCGAAGACAAATACCTCTTCGCTTTCTCGGCTGGTGTTTCTTCCAAGCGCATCTACCTAGGGAGCACTTCTAATCACATAGAGGACCTGGCGGAAAAAGCTGTCCAACCTATCTGAATTGCGGTCGCTCAGTATTTGATGCGCTGTCGGACTCATTCGCCTTGGGTCGATGCCCTGGCATTCATCTTGAAACGAAACGCTTCACGGTTCTGGGGTCTGCCCCTGCCAGAATCTCCAGTGCCTCAGCTTCCATGAAGTGAAGGTTGGCAGGTATGATGAGGCAGTGTGGGGGACCGCCGAAGTTGAAGCTTACTAGTTCGCCCATGGTTCCAGCCTTCACAACTGCATCGTCTGCTCCTGCCCTGGCAATCCCAACAACAAGCCCTCGGCCACCGATGACAGGATCTCTTCTTCTAAGCTCGATTTGCTGAATGTATTCGAGTCCTTCCCTGATAGACATGTAGTAGTTTCTTTCAGCCGCCACATCTAGAAGGGCCAAGGTGTGCAGGTCAGCCTGAAGGTTCGTCTTGATGTGATCATACGGGGATTCAGGCAGCTTTCCTTCGACATAAGGAATCGTTACTGTCCTCCCGAATTTGTAGGCTTGAAGCCCTGTCAGCCCGCCAATCGCTGAGAGGATTGAGGCTCCTGCTATCACCCTAGTCCTGATTCCCGCCTTTTCCGCGCGAAGTCGGAGGTCTATGTGAGTTGTGGCTACCATTGGGTCGCCAGGGACCAAGAACACCGCCTTCCTATCTCTAATTCTCTCTAGAACTGCGTGCTGAGCGTACTCCTCCACATCGCTTCTTCTAAGGATCTGTATTGGCTTTCCTACCAGCCTCTCCAACTTCCCAAAGTCAAGATGAGGCATCGGGCTCGTGTAGAACTCTGCGAAGATACAGTCCGCTTCCTTCGCCAGATCGAGTCCCTGCAGCGATATGCTCCGCTCACTGCTCAGGCCGAGACCAACAAAGATGAGCTGGCCCAACATTGAACTCTCTTCCAACTGGATGAATTTCGTTTCGCTGGTTTATGCATTGCCAACCCAAAGTCAGTCTTCAGGGCTAACAGTCTTGCTCAGCGGTACTAGGACGGCAAGTCAAATGTCGCACCCCAAAGGATTATTTAGGCGAAACCGTTTCGTAGAACCGATCCGTAACCGATCGGGCCCGTAGCTCAGCCAGGTAGGGAATATAAGCGCTCGAATCGCCTACAGCAGCAGGCTCTTAACCTGACGGTCAGGGGTTCAAATCCCCTCGGGCCCGCCAGTTCTTGTGTGCTGGCAACTTTGCAGGCGGAGTCGTACACAAACTCAGCGCGAGAGACAGAATGTAGTCTTTCTTGGCAACCTCTACCCGCGATCCGTTTGCCTAGAGCTTCTTGACCGTTACGTATTTAAAGTAAGAAAGTAAGAATATACATGTGAAGTCCATGGCAAGATACGAGAAACCCGATGTGATAGTGGTGAGCAGTAAAGGTCAAGTCGTGATACCTCAGAATCTTCGAGAAGAACTCGGCATTGAACCAAAGAGCAAGCTTCTTGTTTACGGCTACCAAGATGCCCTGGTCATGAAGAAGCTTGAGATACCGGATGTTGAGAAGAAGTTGGAATCTCTCTACAGAAGGATCGATAGAAGGATAGCTAAATATGGCGAGCTGAGCGAGAAAGAGATTGAAGAGGAGATACAGAAGTATAGAAGAGAAAAACGAAGACAGTGAAGGAGTCATGCATGCACAATGTTGTCTTTGATATCAGCGTTCTCGTCTCAGCGCTAATCACCAAGGGTAAGTCAAAGGAACTATGGCTAAAGGCTACGAGGAAAGACTTCAACCTTATCTCGTCAAGAGAAGTCTTCTCAGAATTCATCAAAGTAGTTAGGAGAGCCAAATTTCAGAAGTATGTGAGAGAACGAGACATAAGAGAATTCCTAGAGGTATTGAATATCACCGCTAAGTTCGTACACGTTAGGTCGAGGTTCAAGGTTGTTAGGCAAGATCCAGACGACGACATCATACTCAGAACAGCATATGATTCTAGGGCAGACTACATAGTTTCTGGAGATGAGCACATACTAGCTCTGAACGAATTCAGAGGGATAAGAATTGTGACCGTGAACGAGATGCTAGAGCTTCTGAAGAAAACCTAATTAACATGGCAGAAGACGGCAAGAATCCTTCTCCCCTCGGTTATTCTCCTCTTGAGCTTGAGCCGGTCCAACACTTTGCAGACGGATTTGTTGAACGTTCTGAGGGCTGCCAGCGCGTCCGTGGATGTGAATACTATCTGCTGTCCCTTTCGAAAGTGAAGATTAGTCTTGACTTGGTAGATCCCGCCGCATGTTTCCTGCATCCGATTCCCGTCCAAAGGGGAAATTGTAATAGGGTGTAATGATGTTGCCCACTAACTGTCTTCTCGTGCAAAGGTCTTGCACCTATTAGGTGCGAAAACCCTCGGGCCCGCCACATTGACGTGGCTACGCAAGAGAATTTTCTCGATTCGGGAAGACAGTAGAATCTTTCTGGGACGATCGTTAGCCAATCCCCCTTCGTCTCATCAGAATTAATCCAGCGAAATAGGTCGGCTACGCTTGTAGACATCGGGGTGACTTGGGTACTACGGGCCACTTCCGTAGTGGTTCTGGTATCATGAGCTTGACAGTCCGCTCGCATATTCTCCACACACACACCGAACGAAAGACAGAATCTGTTGTTCCGAATTCACCTAGACGCAAGTCTTAACTTGAGATGCCCACGACACACTAGTGAGCACGTCTTCTAGCAGCGCATATTGTCGCAGGGTACGTAAGCCGTGAAGCAATCGAATCCGAGATCGTCTGATCCCTCTAGACTAAGTGTTTATGCACTTGGGCTCTCCCGATACGCCCCGAGGGGAACGAATCTAGTCGTCGGAGTCCTGTTAATTGAGATAGGAACTACCTTCGGCGTCCCCGTTGGCGTCGCCAATCAGCTAAACGCCACTCACGCGCTCCTCTCGCTCACAACAGCCCTGACCATGGGAGTATTGTCAATCAAATTCGGCATGGAGCTATTACTGTTCGCAGGTCTCGGTCTAGCAGTAATATCGGCTGTCGGAAGCTGCCTCTCCTCCTCGTTCCAGTCATTATTCATCTTGTACTCAATCAACGGTATTGCATGGTCCTTAGTCTACCCAATGTCTGTCGCCTTGGTTGGCGAACTCTTCCCTAGGGAAAGGCGCCCCAGCGCGCTTTCAAAGATATTTGCGGTGCCCCCCATCATCACCGTATTCGGCTCCACTCTCCTCGGCTACATTGGCGACTGGAGGAGAGCGCTGCTACTGTATGCTATCCCGATATCCGCCGCTTCCTTGATACTCGCAAAATTCAGCATCCCATTGCGAAAGACGAAAGCGGAGAAGATCGAGCTAGTGTCGGCCTTTAAATCAATTGTCGCGAACAGATCCGCCCTTTCATGCCTGACGTACTTCCTCTTGAACTCCATCACCTTTCAGTTCCTCGGCATGCTCAGCATCTCGTTCTTGAGAGAACATCATCACGTTTCAAAGGAGATAGCCTCGCTCATCTACTCGATCTTAGCCCTCGCGGTCTTCGTAGGGGCCCTATCCGGCGAAAGAATAGTGGAAAGGTACGGGAGGAAGCCCTCCACAGTGTTCATAACCCTCATCTACGGCCTATCCGCCATCCTTTTCGTGGCTGTGCCGAATGTGTACATAGCCGCTGCAATAGGGATATTCGCCGGCCTCATGATGGGACTCCGCCAACCCGCCGCAAACAGCCTGACAATAGAACAGATCCCGGAGATAAGGGGCTCAATAATGTCTCTCAGCGAAGCCTCAGACAAGATCGGCAGTATGGTCGGGGCGGCGATGGCGGGCCTACTCCTGTTAAACCACGGCTGGATCACGGCCGGTGTGTCTCTTGGGTCGGCGGCGATTTTAGCCAGCACTATACTGCAAATCTTCGCTACGGATCCCACAACGTAAGTACAACCGTGGAGCATTGGCCATGATGCGCGCACGCGACCAAGAGACAGAGATGAATCTCAAGTCAGAAGCTTCGGCGTAGCCATCAAAGGCCTCATCAAGAAGGAGCTGCTACTTTCGGATTGATTCTTGAGACAACAGTCACGGGTCGGCTATTCTCCAGATCTCATAGCAGCAACCCTGGTTCTGGCGGGCCCATTACTGCAACATGACATTTCCCGCATCCTAAACATTCGCCCAACGTGTCGTAGCGAGAGTCCGAGTCATCAGGGCGGCCATGAACCCTCGTAGTGCGCACAAGTCTTTCTGCCGACAACACATCTAGGATACGTGAGTGGCACCGAATGGTCTTGCCGCGTTACGACATTGTCGAGGAACCATCTTACGAGTATTTCATTCTGCTGCGATCTTCCTCATTGTGTAGATGGCGTACAGCCCAGCAAGCAGAACGCCTAGCTTTGGAATCATCCACAACATGGGGTCAATTCGTATCCCGAGAAGGAGCTGATACAGGTGCGATCCTTCTGGAAAGAATGTGTAGAAGGTGCTGATTCCCCAGTAGACAGTGTCGAGGAGAATCCCCGACATGAGAAGGAAGAGGGCGGTCATCGCCATTTCCCCTGACTTCCCAGCCGCATAGAACCGTGTCGCGAGATAGGCAAACACAACTGCCAATAGGATGTGTATCGCACTGGCAGCTATCTGAACCGCAAGCATTGTTCTATTTTCCCCGTTTTTTCCTTGCCGCTTCCTCGAACGCCTCGGCGAATCGATATTCGGCCATTCTCCTAGGAGAGCCTGTTAGGATGCCCTCATATTGAGTGAACGGCGCGACAACCTTGACTCCTTGCGATGTGATCTCGAACTCTCTCAGCTGTCTGTCGTGGTCGCTTCCCCTCATCTTCAGTATCGTCAAAGCCTTCCTGATCGATGATTCTATCTCCACAAACCTAAGCAGAATGATGCAGTCTACGAGAAAGCCCAACCCGGTTTCTGTCACAGTGAAGCCCTGTCCGCCAACTTGTGAGGCTTCCCAAGTAACCACTGAGCTGAGTCCCTTTGTCTTGAAATACATCAGCAGGCGGTAGGCTTCCTTCCTCAATTCTCCCTCTGGAACGAGCATCTCAAGGTGGTTCAGAGAGTCCACAACGATCCTGCGAGCGTTGATCTCCCTGATCGGCTCATCGAGTACCTGCTCCAGTCCATCGGCCTCGAGGAGAAGACTTGGAGATGTGCACACTACCCTGAGCCTATTCTCATCTTCCATCTTCCGTAGGTTCCAGCCAAAGTTCCTGGCGTCACGATAGATCTGATCTGGCAGCTGCTCAAAGGTTACGTAGACTCCTCCTTCACCAAACTGAGTTGCTCCGCTTACCAAATATTGCAGAGCAAGAACTGTCTTGCCTGTTCCCGCGCCTCCGGCGACCATGACTGCGTCTCCCTCCATGAACCCGCCCCGCAGCATCTTATCCAGTTCGGATATTCCCGATCTGATCCGCGTCATTCTCAACCACCCTAACCCCTCTTCAAGCTCCTGATGTAGTTCGCTATAGTATCTTGAAGTTCCTTGTCTCTTGCACGGTCAAGTGCGAAAACCTCGAATCTGCCAATATGCCTCGTCTTCACTAGGCCCAGATCCACGAGGTCTCTCATGTCTGTTTCTATCGTTTTCGCTTCCCTTCCTATTCTTCGCGCCACATTCTCCATCGTATCTATCATTCCTGGGTTCCTATGAAAGAGCAAGAGAAGCTCTCCCTTAACTTCTGACGAAAGCAGCCTATCCAGCAGTTCCCTTTCTTTACTCATCTCAAGTGATCCTCCTCGGAGCTCTCTTTGCGTAGTAAAGGTAGTCAGCCAATGTCCAGTTCTCACTCGTCACAAGTGGTATACCTAGCTTGCTGCAAACGCTTTTCGCGATCAGCTTCTCGATGATCCTCGCTCCCGGACCAAACAATCCCTCCAAGGCCATATGGAAATCATCGGCCCTCCCAAGTATGTCCTGGCTTCTGATTTGATAATCTCTCTCAACAGTATAATAGATCGTATCCCTAACGCTCGCGCCTAGAACGAGTAGTCCATCATCGAC